>DATALK010000561.1:0-3265 GCA_036261085.1 Phototrophicaceae bacterium
TTGTCAGGATCGAAGGCTTCGCGGATGCGCATTTTGCGAAACAGCACAAAACCATCTTCTTTATCGTAAGACAGCCACAGCAGGCGGCCATCGTCGCAGCCGAGCAGCCATTCCGTCCAAATTGTGGGGCCGCCCTGGAGATTGATAATCAGTTTATCCGCACGATCACCTGCCAATTTTGCGACAGCAATTATCTCGTGCGCGGCAGCGAGGGTCTTGACCCTACCGGCAAATCCGCGAGTCTGGCCGATTACCCCTCCCGCCTGAATGTGGGCGCGCGGGGGAGCATTCGCGGGCGGAGTTTCCATGTGTTGGGGCGGGTGCGGTATGCCTATGATGAAGGCTTCTGGGAAGAATGGCAGATTGCCTGGGAGGATGGCGCGCCGCCGGACTGGTTAGAAGAGGACGAAGGTTACTGGACGCTGTACCGCCGTGAGCGAGTCAAGAGCGCGGTTCCGCCGTATGAACAGGTTCGAACCGGGGCGACCATCACCATCAATAACAAAAAAGTGTTTATCACCGAGCGGCGGCAGGCCAAAGTCGCCGGCAGCGCCGGTCAGTTTTCGTCGGTGCTGCCATTGCAAGGCGTTTTTGGTTATATCCAGGGCGCTGCCGATAACCAGACGATGAGCATCAACTACTGGGAAGATGAAATCGAACTTTCCGTTGGTGATGAACTGGAACATCACGAACTGGTTATTGAATCCTAATCAATTGAGGCTTGCAAAATGATCCAGCCTTTACCGTCTCAAACGCCAAAGGTTCTGAAAGAATTGACCTGCCCGAACTGCGGCGGGCCGCTGCCGCAACATCTGCCGGGAACGCAGACGTTGATCTGTTCCCGTTGTAACAGCTATGTTATCCAGGATGCGGCGGCGCTGCACATCGCGGGTAAAGGTGGCAAACTGCCCGCGCCGCCCGCGCCAATCAAACTGGGGCAGCGGTTTGTCCTGGAGGCCACCGGCTATTTTGTTTTAGGGCGGGTCCTCTACGAAGGCTGGGATGATGAAGATCGCTGGCAGTGGACGGAATGGCTGCTCGGCAGCGACGATGGCCGCCTGCTGTGGCTGTCTTACGATAAAGAAGATGGTTTTGTGCTGTTTCGCAAAATGCGCATCCGCGAAGCCTTCGATCCTGACAATGATAGCAGCATCCCCACCAGTGACGGCAAACGCGCCGCTGTGCGGGAGCGCTACCCGGCCAAGATTGTTGGGGCCGAGGGCGAACTGACTTTCCAGGCCAAAGCAGGCGACAGACTGACGATGGTCGAGGGGGCCGGTTTTGGCAAGCAGTACAGTGTTCAGCTAACGCTGGCCGAACTGGAAGTCTATGAAGGTACCCCCCCTGCAAAATGCGGCAGTGGCGGCGGCCTTGAATGATCCCGCCTGGGGGAAACAACTAGCGCAGCAGACCCAAGCCGCAAAAATCAACCAGACTATCGGGGTGATGGCGCTGGTATTTGCGGTGATTGGGGTCGTGCTGGCTTTGGTTGCCAATGGCACGGGCGAACTGCTGATTTCACAGGAGATCACACTCAATGCGGCGGCACCCGCCGCCAGCATTCCGATTAATTTTGCGCAAAGTGACCGCCCGGCACTGGTGCGGTTGTGGCTTACCAGTGCCATTGCGCTGAACTCGTATGCCGAAGTCGAAGTCAGTGTCATCTCGCCCGATGAGAGCGAAACCTTTATCTTTGAAAAAGAGTTCTGGTATGAAACCGGGATTGACGAAGGTGAACGGTGGACGGAGCGGGATGATTATGGGACGGAAATTTTTGTCCCGCATCAGACCGGCGAACACGATGTTGAAGTCATGCTGGGCGAAAATAATGTCACCGATAATGTGGTGGTGACGGTGGGTGTTTATCAGAACCACATCCTGCCGCTGTTTTTCCTGATTTATGCTCTTGTAGCGGGACTGATTGGCGGGGTATTTCTATTTCTGGGGCTGCGCCGTTAGCCCAACGCGCGGTGGTGAAACCACCAAATGGGAAGGGTAAGTCTCAGCGTTGCTGAGAGATAGGAATTGGTGATGCGTCGTTTGATTGTCGTTGTGATGCTGGCGGTACTGCTGCTCGGTCTGGCCGGAAGCGCTTACGCTAGTTATACCGGATTTGGGATGGTCGCCAGCGGCGCGCCGTATGCGCGGGTCGGCAGTATCGGCGGCCCGGCAGTTATGGGAGGCGGGCCGGGGAGTGGCAAGTGATGTTATCAACCAGGGGGGTGATGGACTAGCTGCAATTCAGATCAATATTACCCCCCGCGAGCGCACCACGCTGCTCGTTTCCGTTCTGATTATTTCGATTTGTGCGCTGACTTATGAACTGATTGTTGCCACCCTCTCCAGCTATCTGCTGGGCGACAGTGTGACCCAATTCTCGTTCACCATTGGTTTATTCCTCTCAGCAATGGGTTTGGGCGCGCTGCTCTCCCGGCGCATCAAAGGCAACGAACTGCGCTGGTTCGTCATTGTCGAAGTGCTGACCGGCCTGTTTGGCGGCATTTCCGCCGCTGTCCTGTATGCCACCTTTGCCACGATTGACGATTATTATTATGGCGTCATGGTGGTGGTGATTCTGGCGGTAGGCGTGTGTATCGGGCTGGAAATTCCGCTGCTGACGCGCATTGTCGCGCACCGCACTGATCTGAGTAACGCCCTGGCCGATGTGCTTTCGATTGATTATCTGGGGGCGCTGGTCGGTTCGCTGCTGTTTCCGCTGGTGCTGCTGCCGCTGCTGGGTGTCAACCAGACCGCCTTTCTGATGGGGATGCTCAATATTTTCGTGGCGGGACTCAACCTGCGGCTGTTTCAACACCGGATGACCCCCCGTGCCAAACGCGGATTATGGATCGCGGTAGGGGCTTGTGGCGTGCTGATGGTGACAGGCAGTCTGCTGTCCACCGATTTTGTGCGGTTTTTTGAGCAGCAGCTTTACCAGGATCATATCATTTACCGGGAACAGACGCCGTACCAGCGGCTTGTCATCACGCGCGGGGGCAGCGATGTGCGGCTGTTCATCAACGGTGATATTCAGTTCAGCAGCCGGGATGAGTACCGGTATCATGAAATGCTGGTGCATCCGGTGATGAATATCGCCCGCTCCCATGAAACCGTTGCCATTTTGGGCGGGGGCGATGGCATGGTGGTGCGCGAACTGCTCCAATACCCCGCCAATCAGTCCCGCTACAAGAGCATAAATCAGGAAAAACAGCGGCAGGATGTGGTTCTGATAAACACCCACCGTCACCACCACATTATCGGTGAC
>DATALK010000563.1:0-4380 GCA_036261085.1 Phototrophicaceae bacterium
CTTTGCGCGGCTAATGTGTTTCCGCCATAATTATTCTATCCAAGATGCGGCAGGGGGTCATCTATGCTGAAACGCTGTGTCCAAATCGTAATAATTAATGTGCTGTTGGCCGGGGTGTTGCTGGTTTCTGCTCAGGAACCAGCGGCTTTGCGGTTGTTTGTCGGCCGGACGCACTGATTCTGTACGTTAATACTGGGCCAGTTTGGGTTGGTGATCTCGAATTCCGGTGGGTAGCGGTGGGCGGCGAAACCGACCACCGCCAGTTGATGGCGGATTTTGATGCGCTGCAACTCACCGCCGGTTACGCCAAAACCGGTTCCTGTTTTGTGTACCAACTGGATAAAAGTACCTCACCGCTGCCGAATGTCTGTAATCAGGCAACTTTGGTTTTCCGGCGGAGTGTCCTGCCAACTGAAGTTGTCTGGTACACCAGGGCGTTCGACCAGTCACCAACGCTGGTGGTCATTGGCGGGGGGACGGATGCATTAGGTGTTTTTTGTCCAGAGGGCAATCCTGACTGTCCCCTGGTGTGGGAGGTAACGCCTTCTCCCATGCGGTCATCACCGGAAACACCAGTAATTTCCCCCACTGCCACAACAACTCCCACGCTGCCAGCCACCGTCACACCCATCCTGCCAGCCGCGCTGGAACTGGCGCGTACCCCCGTTTTGCACAACGCCGACTGGACGCCGATTACGCACACGTTTGATGGTGTGGAGATGGTGTTGGTTCCGATGGGCTGTTTTTCGATGGGGAACGACTCCGAACCCTATTACTGGAATGATAAAGCCCGTCGGTGGGTAGGGGGTGTGCCTGATGGCGGTCAGCAGTGTTTTGAGGAACCCTTCTGGCTGGACAAAACCGAAGTGACCAACGCGCAGTACAAACTGTGTGTGGACGCTGGTGCTTGTACGCCACCGGGAGACCGAACTGATTACG
The DNA here is from genome assembly GCA_036261085.1 of Phototrophicaceae bacterium. GTDB lineage: Bacteria > Chloroflexota > Anaerolineae > Aggregatilineales > Phototrophicaceae > CFX2. Next base: position 940 of record DATALK010000563.1, read on the forward strand.
ATGATGCCGCTTATGCCGACCATCCGGTAGTTTACGTGGATTGGACGCAGGCGCAGACTTACGCGGAGTGGCGCGGTGGTAGGCTGCCAACGGAGCGTGAATGGGAATATGCGGCGCGTGGGCCGGACGCGCTGTTCTTTCCCTGGGGGAATGAGTTTGATGGCACACGGCTGAATTACTGCGATCAAAATTGCCCCTATGATTCGCGTGATAAGGCGGTAGATGATGGGTATTCGACCACCGCCCCGGTGGGTAGTTATCCCGGTGGCTCTTCCTGGGTGGGAGCGCGGGATTTGAGCGGCAATGTTTGGGAATGGACGAACAGTGTCTATGTGTCTTATCCATATGACAAGGACGACGGGAGAGAGGATGTGGGCCGAGCAGATGTTATGGTAGCCGTTCGTGGGGGCGCGTTCCTCAACTTTTACATCGAAGCACGCGCCGCCATTCGCTACCTCTATCTTCCTGGTAGTGGTAACGACTATTTCGGTTTTCGGGTGGTGGACGTTTCCTCTTAATTCTCTTTGTGTCGTCTGTGGTTTTATGCTCTTTCACAAATGAATTACGGAGAACAGTAGGGACGCGCAACGGCGCGTCCGTCCGGCAAAAAATCCCGGATGCCCAACGGGGTGTCCCTACTCAAGCAAGATTGTTAAATAGGCGCGCCTTGTACGGACACGATCTATCGTGTCCGTACCAAAATCTTATAACGTCAGAAGTGGGTGGACTATTGACAACCTCTCGCCAGCAATTTACACCCCGTTATGCGCGAAGCCGTTGCTGTGGACGGCGGCGGCTTCCGGTTCGCGCAGACCCATTTTGACCACCGCGCCCGCCCACGACAGGCCCGACCCAAACGCCACCATGCCGATGGTGTCACCGGGTTTCGCGCGGCCTTCTTCAATCGCTTCCACCAGCGCCAGCGGAATCGAGGCCGCCGAGGTGTTGCCGTATTTGTGGATGTTCACAAAAAATTTGTCCATCGGCAGATCAAACAGCCGCGCCGCGCCTTCAATTAAACGCAGATTGGCCTGATGCGGGATGATTAAATCCAGGTCTTGCGGCGTCATTCCGGCCTGCGTGGTGACATTGTAGAGACACGTCGGCAGGGCGCGCATGGCAAATTTCGCCACTTCGCGGCCATTCATGCGGATATACTGTTCGCGGTTGTCTATGGTCGCCTGGGTAATCGGGTTCGTCGTGCCACCGCCGGGGACATAGAGATGCTGCCCCAGGCTGCCGTCGGAACCCAGTTCAAACGCCAGGACGCCGCTGCCATCGGTGGCCGGTTCCAGCACAACGGCTGCCGCCGCATCACCGAATAACACGCAGGTCGTGCGATCCGTATAATCAACGGCGTAAGAGATGATTTCCACGCCGATCACCAGCACATGGGTGTACGCGCCGGACTGAATAAACTGGTGCGCGGTTGCCAGCCCGTACACCCAACCCGAACACCCGGCATTGATACTAAAAGCTGGACAGCGCGCGCCGAGTTCATGTTGAATAAAATTAGCCGACGAGGGCAGCAGGTAATCCGGCGAGGTATTGGCGACAATAATCAGGTGCAGGTCTTCCGGCTTGATTTTGGCGACGGCCAGCGCCTCCTGGGCGGCAGCAACGGCCATGCTGGTTGTGGTTTCCCCTTCGGAGCGGATATGGCGCTCCTGAATGCCGGTGCGCTCGATAATCCATTGGTCGCTGGTATCTACCATCTGGCTGAGGTCGTGATTGGTTAACACTTTGGTGGGAACATATTTTCCCCAGCCAGTAATCTGCGCGCGCCGTGTGGTCATAGTCACTGCTCCCCTAGACTCAAAGGCGCGTGTTCCGGGAAGAATACGCGCCTGCTTGTTGATAGTATATTTTCTGGCCTAGACCGCCGGAACTTCTTTCTTTTCGGTTTTGATGTCATCCACCATCAGCCGGCGGGTGAATAACATAAACCCGGCCACCAGCGCGATCCCGGCGGCAATCTGCACCCGCGCCGGTAAGTACCGGATGCGCGATACGACATTCTGATTGGATACGCCAATCAGGTCATTTTTCAGGCGGCGCACAAAGCGGCGGGACGGCTGCGCCCCGACTAACGCCACATGCAACCGGCGGATAATTCCCACGAAGCTGTCCACCTCGGATCGGGGAACCGCATATTGGGCCACAATCATGTCCACATTAGCAGCATCGGCCAACAGGGCATCGGTCACGGCGGATAACAAGTCCTGAATTTGTAGCTCAGTAGCCATACCTAACCTTTCACTGATTTTCGCTCTGGCGAATCCGCCGTGCGTCCGGTCTGCTGCATCTGAATGTCGTCGCGCAAGGCGATGAGAGTCCGATGATAAAGCGATTTGATCGCCCCTTCGGTGCGATCTAAAATTTCGCCAATTTCCGCATTTGACAGATGTGACACAAACTTCAGATAAAGCAACTGCTGGCGTTCATCCGGCAGCTTTTCAATGGCGCGGAGCAACTGCTCCCGTTCCTCTTTATCTTCCGTATGGGCGTCGGGGGCATCAAAATGTAAACCCGACGATACAAACTCTTCCAATGGAATAATCTTGCGGCGGCTGCGATCCCGATGCCAGTTAGCGACCAGATTATGCGCAATGCGGTATAACCACGCCTGGAATGGCACCCCGCGCTCGGTGTAGTGTTCGATGTGGGCCATCGCCCGGTGGAATACACCCGCAGTTAAATCTTCCGCGTCCTGGTGATTGCCCGTCCGGTAGTAGATGTATTTATAGATTTTCTCGACGTAACGCTCATATAACACGCCGAAGGCTTCCTGGCTGTCTTTTGCCAGTCCTACCAATTCGATGTCTTCCAGCAGCGTTAAGTCTTTGGCCTTGGGTTGTCGGTTAAATAGTTTCATCATCACCAATAAAAACCCGCAACCGGAAGATTGGTTGCGGGAATTCATCCTATTTTTAGATTTTAATTCAGACACCTGTCACCATTATCCGCTGCCGGATTTATTGGCTTTGCCTTTATCCGCCAAAGGTGGCCTGAATGCCCGCGATCAACTGCGCTTTTTGGTCGGCGGTCAGGTTGGCGTCCGGGTGTAACATTGGATAAGGCGCTTTGGGCATCTCGCCACCCCGAATTTCTTCAATCATTTCGTCGCCTTCAACATCATGGCCGGTGGAGAGATTCATGGCGTCGCGGCCTTCGGTCACATCATCAGTAATTAAGAAGGAGGCCGGGGCGATATACGCATACCAGGGCCATTTGGTCTCGTTGCTGTGGCAGTCCATACAGGCCGCACGTATCAACTTTTCGGTTTCCGGCGAATCCCATTGAATAGTTGTTGTCACCGGCGGATTGGTATGCGCGCTGACATTGCCAACCACCACCAAAACCACTAACACCACCAGCACGACGACACCACCCACCACTACTAAACGATTTCGAGCCATTTTTATCACCTCGATTGTTCTA
>DATALK010000572.1:0-6014 GCA_036261085.1 Phototrophicaceae bacterium
TGTATTACTGGCGCATCTGCCCGCGCAAGGCCGATAATACGACTTTTGGTACTTGCAGCGCGGCGGATAGTTTTGTCGTGAATGTACCGTAACTCTTCACGGATTTAACAAAACCAGCGGGCGCGCCAATTGGCGCGCCCGCAATACTCAACCGCTTTTATAGTCTTTTAATCCGGCCCGCCGACCAACACCCCCCGGCGCAGTTTGTCGAGTTCCTGGCCGAACTGCTGCGCGAAGTTGCGCCGTTTCATCAATTCGGCGGCCCGAATCCGCAGCGCGACCAGCACCAGGGCCGCAATGGTCACAATTTGTGGCAGCGCCAGCAGCAAGTCCGGCGGCAAATTCACTTCGGGGCGGCTTTGGAGATAGAACGACAGCGCCTCCGCCAATCCGAAAAACAGCGCCGTAATAAACGCGCCAACGGGCTGCTCAAACGCGAACAGCGAAATGGTAATCGAAGTCCAGCCGCGTCCGTTAGTCATGCCTTCCACAAATTGGCTGAGAATGCCTAACGATAGGAACGACCCCGCCATCCCCGCCAGCATCCCGCTCAGGGTCAGCGCAAAAATCTGGACGCGCGTTACATTAATACCCACACTCTCGGCAGCTTCACGGTTTTGCCCTACCGCCCGAATGTGCCGCCCAAACTGGGTACGGAACAGCAGCACCCACACCAGGGCCACCATCACCCACCCCAGATACACCACCACCTGATAGCCACTCAACAAGGGGCCAAGCCAGGGAATATTATGAATAAATGGCAGTTGCAGCGTTGGTAAACTGCGAATGCTGGGGTCAGCCAATGTACCAAACGACCCAAACGACACCCGCATAAAAAACACAGTGGCATTGGTCACAAACAAATTAACCGCCAGCGCCAGAATCACAAGATTGATCCGAATTCGCAGATACAACACCGCAAAGATCAACCCCAGAACGCCGCCGGACAGCGCCGCCGCCAGCACCCCTAACAGCGGATTACGCCCTTCAGCGGGAACCACGCCCGGCTGGTAGACCACCACCACCGCGATAAAAGCCCCCAGCAGCATCTTGCCTTCAATCGCCAGATTCAGCACCCCGGCGCGACTGGCAACCAGGGCCGCCAGCGCCCCCAGAACATACGGCGTTGACAGCCGGATACTGCTTTGTAACAAAGTTACAGGGAGGCCAAACAAGATGAGCAGCACCAGCAGAATACCCAGGATCATCGCTCCGATACGCAGTTGGCGGCTGTAAGTGTTCAGAAAATCAATCATGATGAGGCCGCCTCCGTTGGCTGCGCCGGGGGTTTGGCTCTCGTCCGCCCTTGAACGCGCGCAATCAGATCCCGGAAAAAGGTTTCCATCGAACTAAACAGAATGATAAACGCGATGATAATGCCGCCAAGCTGCCGGGGCAAATCGCCAAATTGCAGATTGGTTGCGCCCTGCTGCAATCCAGCATAAAACATGGCGACCAGGAAAATACCCGGTATCGCCTCGCGGGCCAGAATCGCCACCATCACCCCGTCAAAACCAATCCCAACCGCCGTGTAACCATCCACGACCCGCCGTTCAATGCCCAGGATGGCAATCGCGCCCGCCAATCCGCTGAGGGCGCCGCTCAACAGCATCGCTCGCAGCGCCGCCCGCTGGCTGGGAATGCCGCCAAACCGGGCGAACAAGCCCGAACCACCGGCCATCCGCTGTTCATATCCCGCCGTTGAACGCCACAGGAAAAACCAGATCGCAATGGCAACCAGGATGGCAATGACAAGCCCGATCCCCAACCGCGCGCCGGTAAACCACTCCACATCGGGGAACAGCCCCCGATTAAACGGCACAAGCCATGCGGTATCATCAATCCGCTGGGTGCGCGCCGTTGTATTAAAATCCGCGCGCATGGGGTAACGCACCAGATAATTAACAATCTGCACCGCGATGGCGTTTAAAATAATCGTGCTGATGAGTTCGTTAACGTTCAGCTTGACTTTGAGATACCCGGCAATCCACGAATAGACCGCGCCGACAGCCATCGCCACCGCGATACACAGCACTGGGATAACGATGCGCATCACCAACAGCAGCGCTTGCGGCGCCGTTTCCGGGTCGGCTATCCCCGCCAGAGTATATACCTGTCCCGGCAGCCAATAGCCCAGAAACGCTGCCGTAATGGCCCCCAGCACAAACTGACCATCCATCCCGATGCTGAATAGACCCGCTTTAAAAGCAACGGTGGCCGACAGCGCCGTTAAAATCAGCAGCGTGGCCCGTTCCAGCACAATTGCCAACCGGTGGCCTTCCACGCCATAAAACGGGGCAAAAACCGTCTGGGTGCTGCCGTCATCGTTCGGGGCTTGCACCAGGATGAGATCACCAAATGTCTGGCAGCCTTTGGAACCAAAGCCCTCACAGAACATCCGTTGATAGGTCTGGATGGGGTCGGTTCCGGCCATCAATACAAAAATACTGCTGACCGCCAATCCGAGAATGGTTGCCAGAATGGGAATAGCGAGGTTGTTGAGTGTTTTGCGCAACCGGTCTGACATTTCACACCTTTTCCGCTGTGGGCGGTTCGGCTTCGAGACTGCCGCCAGCCATTAAAATGCCGATGTCCTGCTCATTGGCCGCGCCTGCCTCCAGTACCGCCATAATTCGTCCGCTGAACATCACCGCAATCCGGTCACTCAGCGCCAAAATTTCATCCAGTTCGACGGAAACCAGCAGCACCGCCGCCCCTGCGTCCCGTTCATCAATCAGCGTCCGATGCACAAACTCAATGCTGCCCACGTCCAGGCCGCGTGTGGGCTGATTGACGACAATCAACCGAGGCTTGCCGTTTAGTTCCCGCCCCAGTACCACTTTTTGCAGATTGCCGCCGGAGAGGGTCTTAATCTCTTCGCCCACCTGCGCTGATCTGATTTCAAACGCCTTAATGATTTCCTGCGCCAGGGTTCGAATGGGGCCGAGATTTAACATGCCGTGCCGGGAATAGGGTTTATCATGATAGTGTGTGACAACCACATTTTCATCAAGGTTGGTCTTCAGGTTCAGGCCCATACCCATCCGATCTTCCGGCACATGCGCCATGCCAATTTTGCGCCGCTCCCGGACGCTGGCATGAGTAATATCCTGGCCGAGCAAGGTGATCTGACCACCTTCAACCGGACGCAGACCGGTCAGCGCTTCGATTAACTCTGTCTGGCCGTTACCACTAACGCCCGCGATGCCGAGAATTTCTCCGGCGCGCACGTCGAGGCTCACGCCATAGACCGCCGGAATCCCACCTGCGCCCGCGACCAGCAGATTTTCCGCTTGCAGCACCGTTTCACCAGGGGTGGCGGCTTTTTTGTCTACGCGCAAAATCACTTCGCGGCCCACCATCATATTTGCCATCTCGCGGATCGAAACATCGGCCACCTGATGGGTTCCCACCATGCGCCCGCGCCGTAAAACGCTCACCCGATCCGCAACATCTTTTACTTCCAGCAGCTTATGGGTGATGAGGATAATTGTCCGGCCACCAGCGGCCAGCTTGCGAATCACGCCGTACAGTTCCCGGACTTCCTGCGGCGTCAGCACCGCCGTCGGTTCATCCAGAATCAGGACTCGCGCGTGCCGCTGCAACGTTTTCAGAATTTCGACCCGCTGCTGCATTCCAACGGACACATCTGCGACCCGCGCATTGGGGTTCACGGGCAAGCCAAATTCTTCCGCCAACCGCCCCACCTGCTCGGCTTCGTCCGCGCCGTTGATAAATCCCAACTGATTGGGTTCAATCCCCAGCAAAATATTTTGCGCGATGGTAAATGACGGCACCAGCTTAAAATGCTGGTGAACCATCCCAATACCGCACTTGATGGCCTCATTGGGATGGGTGATCTGCGCAGGCTGCTCGTGGATGAAAATTTCACCTTGATCTGCCGGAATCAGCCCGTACAGGATATTCATCAGGGTGGTTTTACCCGCGCCATTTTCACCCACCAGCGCGTGGACTTCCCCCTGATTCACCGAGAAATTGACATCATCACAGGCCAGAACATGGGACGAGGAAAAGTATTTGCGGATTTGCCGCATCTCTACGGCCAGAGGCATAAGAAGTTCCTTCTATCAAACACTAATATGAACTATCGGGGTGAGTTTTTAGACTCACCCCGACCCTCTTTATATTCTACTGTGAAGCCTCTTCGAGCGCATTCTTGACGACCAACTCGCCGCTCAGAATTTGAGCGCGAGCCGCATCCATCGCGGCGCGCACGGCGGGCAGCTTGGCGACCATGTCTTCCGGCCCGTTCGCGTCAAACGTGCGCGAGCAAACGCCCACGTCCCAGCTCAGACCCGCGAAACCTTCCTTCAGGCCAACCGTCGTTTCGCCAGCTACATAGGTATCATCTACCACGCTTTGGACGAAGTTAAATACGGCGTTATCCACCCGCTTCATGGCCGACAGAATCACCGTGCCGGGATACAAATCATCCTGGTTGCTGTCCACCCCAATCGCAAAGTTGCCGGTTTCCGCCGCCGCCTGGAGGACGCCTTCACCGCTGCGGCCTGCGACCTGATACAGAATGTCCGCGCCATCCGCAAACAACGTTAGCGCCTGTTCCTTTGCCGTCACCGGGTCGGAGAAGTCACCGACATAGCTGCGCACCAGTTCACAATCCGCGCACACCGATTTCACACCCTCTTCAAAACCAACAATAAACAGATTGATACCGGGGGTGTCCATCCCACCCACCGCGCCAACTTTCTTGGTGCGGGTCAGCATCCCGGCGGCGATCCCGGCCAGGTAGCTGTTTTCATGGGTGAGAATGTTATACAGTGCCAGATTATCCAGGTCCGGGATACCAGCAAAGAAGAAGGTTTCCTGCGCGCCAAACTTCTGTTCCGGGAATTCGTCCGCAATTTCTTCAATGATCGGCGCATCCACCGCAATGGTAATGACAATATCCGGGCCTTGCTGCACAGCGCGGCGCACGGCAGCATCATGTTCCTGCGCGCCCGCCGTCTCCACGAGAGTACCATCCACACCCAGTTCGGCAATGGCGCGTTCTGCACCCGCCGCCGCTGAATCGATGAAGGAACGATCCCCACGCGCATTCGGCAGAATAATCACGAAGCTGACATCACTGCTGGCCGGAGCCGTAACCGCTTCGGCGGTAGCAGCGCCCGCCGGGGTCGTGCAGGGGTCAACCCATTCGCCAGCCGGAGTCACCTCGGGCGTGGCGTCTTGAGCGACGGTCACACCAGCGACTCCCAGGACGAGGAGCGTTAAAATGGTCACAAAAAGCAGAGCGCGACGAGACATAAAACAAACTCCTTGGTTAAAGAACACTCAAAAAGAGTTAACAAACCTTCAGGGACATGTGTTGTAAAACGTTAGCGCATCCACCTAGGCTTGTCAACTTGTCTTTTAGCGCTATTCTTAACGGCTAAAAATAGTGAAATGTGCCATTTCTTTCTGACGGCTTTGTAATCTACGCTCTCATCCTGCCACGCCCTCATTTTTACCGCAAGGAGCTGTTATGCCAATTCGCACCATTTTGGATACGGACATTGGAACTGATGTTGATGATTGTCTGGCCCTGGCCTTGATTCTGGCCTCGCCGGAATTTCAACTCGAAGGTGTGACCTGCGTTTATGGCGACGTGCTGCTGCGGGCGCGGATCGCTAAGAAATTGCTGCAACTACGGGGCGTCACCAACGTTCCCGTCATGGTTGGTGCGCGCAAACCGCTTATGGGCCAACGACCCGTTTACTGGGAAGGCCGGGAAGGTGACGGTTTACTCACCGCCGCCGATGACTACTTGCGGCCCGAACCGGAATTCGCGCCAGATTATATTGCCCGCATGGTCATGGAAAATCCCGGCGAAATTCACCTGATTTGTATCGGCCCGCTCACCAATGCTGCCCTGGCCTTTCTGCGTGAACCACAGCTTGCGCAGCAGCTTAAACACCTCACCCTCATGGGGGGCGTTATTCGCGGCCCACATGATCTCAGCCTCCCTTATGCCGAACATAACATTATCTGTGACC
>DATALK010000580.1:0-9097 GCA_036261085.1 Phototrophicaceae bacterium
ATTTGCCAGACTTTCGATAGCTTCTTCAAGAGCGGCAGTACCTTCAGGATTTTCCGGCAACGCGGTATCGGCTTCCACCGCTGGAAGAATGAATCGTTCAAAAAAGCTCTCCGGTTGCGAAAAGCTGGTGGGCGCTAGTCCGCTGGTGAAGACCACCACCAGATTCTTTTCGGGATAGACCAGAATATACTGGCCGCCGTAACCCAACGCCATGTAATAACCGTTGTGGTCTACCCACCATTGATAGCCATAACCGTCTGAGAGCGGCTGCGAACTGATGTGTTTTTGGGTGGAGGTGGCTACCCACTCGGCGGGGATAATTTGCTGTCCATCCCATTGGCCGCCGTTCAGATACAAATACCCAAATTTTGCCATGTCGCGCGGTTCCAGGTGTAATCCCCAACCGCCGAGATAGTGGCCTTGCGGGTCGGTTTGCCAGGAGAGATGGGTAATGCCCAGCGGTTTAAACAGGTTCTCCTCGGCAAAATCCAGCATGGGTTGGCCGGTAGCCGTTTCCACAATGGCCGCCAGCAGGTTCGAGCCACCACTGTTGTAGAGGAACTGCTCGCCGGGGTTACTGCTCACCGGGCGATCTAACACAAATTGCAGCCAATCATCGCTGGCGCGCAGGTCGCCCATGATTGGTTCCAGAATGCCGCCCGGCCAATCCAGACCCGACGACATGGTGAGCAAGTGTTCGATGGTGATACTTTTCTTGGCCTCGTCCAGATTGGCGACTGTGCGTTCCGGGAAAAAGTCGAGCAGCGGTTGTTCGATGCTGCTGATAAAGCCCTGCTCCTGGGCAATACCGACCAGCGCCGAGGTAAAACTCTTGGTGCAGGAGTAAATGTGGTGCAGCGTTTCGGCAGTGTGCGGATAGCGGTAGGCTTCCAGCACCAGAGCGCCGTTCCGAACCACGAGGACGCTGTGAATGTTGAGGTCCGTGACGACAATATTTTCAATCATTTCCGCTAATTTCGCGGAATTCAGGCCTTGCGCTTCCGGGGTTGACGTTGTCCAGCCCTCAGTCGGCCAGGGTGTCGGGGCGGTTTGGGCTAAAATCGGCGCGGCTGTCAGTGCCAGCCCGCAGCAGAGAAAAAACCAGATTGGTAAACGGTGCATCATGATCCCCCTTTATAGGTAAGCCGGTCCGAAAAACACGGCGGACAGCGGCTAATCGGGTTGAATTATCACTCTCAATGGCTAGAACATCAATGCGGTTTTTAATGATTGCATCGGCAGGCGCCGGGCGGTAAGATAACCCTGTTGTGTCATTGAAGGGATGTGGAATGAGTGAAGACCGCGCGGCTGTTTTAGCCGAAATTGCTGCTCAGGTTCGTGACTGTAAACTGTGCCGCCTGCATGAAGGTACAACGAATGGTGTGCCGGGAGCGGGGACTACCAACGCTGAAATTATGTTTATTGGCGAAGGGCCGGGGTTCCACGAAGATAAACAAGGGCTGCCGTTTGTCGGGCGCTCCGGCGATTATCTGAATGAACTGCTGAAAATGATCGGCTTGCAGCGTGAACAGGTGTTTATTGCCAACGTTGTTAAACATCGCCCGCCCGAAAACCGCGACCCCCTGCCGGATGAAATGCTGGCCTGTAAACCGTATCTTGACCGGCAAATTGAAGCGATTAACCCACTGGTGATTGCCACGTTGGGGCGGTTCAGCATGGCGCGATATTTCCCGAACGGCAAAATTACGCAGATTCACGGCAAGCCCCGGTTGGAAGATGGCCGCGCTTATGTCCCGCTGTTTCATCCGGCGGCGGTGCTGCGGAATCCAGATTTACGTAAAGAGATGGAAGCGGATTTCAGACGCATCGTGGAAGTGCTGGCCCAGATCAAGCAACAGCGCGGCAGCAATCCCCCAACTAAACCCAACGATGACCCGCCGCCGAAGCCGGTGCAGCTCACGCTGTTTTAAAGCTGGCTGATAAATTGAATCATCCGTTTTAAATCCCGTTGGCGCAGTTGGTGGTGGAAGGCCGATGTGCCCACAGGTGAGGTGAGCATAGCCTGGAGCGTTTCGGTAAACGGCAGGTCGCTGGCCCAGCCGACAAACAAATACAACCGCTGGCCGGTTTTTAAAGCAATCATCACCCCCGAACGATGATCGAGCGGAACATCCGAGACTTTGGTGATGTAGGTGCTGGGAATACTGGCCGGGTTGTAGGGGCGGCGCGTTTGGGGCTGCAAAAGCAACCGGTAGTTGGTGACAGCCGCTTTCAGGGGCGGAACTGTGTCTTTCCAACCGGAGGGCGTATACCGCGCCAGGGTGACATGATATTCCCCAAGGTGGTATTCGTTGGGCAGCAGGAGCGGGACGGAAGTGGACACAGTGTTAATCTCGTTTGAAGATGATCAATCCTTTTATTGTAAGTTAAATTTCGCTGGGTGCGACAATCTCGCAAGATTTATAACCCAGGTCTAACCCAAATCTATCCTGAATTAAATCAGCGGTTGGCGTGGCCGAATATGCGGCTTGAGGGGCACGGCCAGCATATCATTAATATCGCGGGCCAATTTATATCCCTGGCTCCAATCCACCAGCATATAGAGCTGCCGTCCATCTTGCAGCGCGACCAGAATGGCATCCCGCCGCCCCAGACACAGGTTCCAGACCCCGACAATCTCCGCCGGGTCAATCTTTTCTCGGCGCTCCATTTGCCCGTTCATTTCCGTCAGCAGCAGCAGGCGGCGATTAGTCACCAGCACATTTAACCAATGGCCGCTGCCGGACCATTTCCCATTGATCCAGTGGGCATACTGCACCCGATAGTTGCCCAGTGAATATTCACCCGATTCCAGCATTGTTTTAAACATCATCGCTTCCTATTCAGTCTACCACCAGAAACACACTATTTCCTGCTAGTATAGAAGAGGATTTAACCTCATAGCCCCCCGAAAGTGCGGGGTTGTTTACTTTTTTCATTATCGGCATTACAACTTACAAACGAATAAAAATTGCGCCTGTGATTTTAATTAAACGCTAGGTGGGCCGTGCAAGTAAGAGTATAATCGTCCTATCTGGGGGTGGCTGTATCCCGGTGGATGCCCCGGTCTTCAAAACCGGTGGTAGGTTGCGCTGAGCAGGCTACGGTGGGTTCGACTCCCATCTACTCCCGTCCCAACAACATTCCCGATGTTGTTGAACATAAACAAACGCCTTCAAAGTTTTACCCCGCTTCAATTCGAAACCACTGAGGGATTGGTGATTATCGAGAGCGTGAAAATATTTAGACAAGGGGTTTAAACCCCTTGTCTCCGCGAATCTCCCCTCCACCCACTGGCATAAATCCAATTTCACCGTTCGAGAATTTGAGGCCCGACTTCGTACAGCAGGAACACTCCAGCAACGCGGTGCTGAAACCGTCCGAATCATGATTGAATAATCTGCTTTATGCAGTCTGCACCAATTTTGCTTGACATTTACCCTTATGAACCATTATGATCTTTCATGATCTTAAAATGCGGTGGAGAAAAAGTGATGGTAGACAAGTTGGACACGACGGCGGAATATGTGGTGCGCGCACCCACGATGGATGATCTTGAAACCGTTGCGGCGGTCATCGCTGCCGCCAACCGGGCTGAAACCGGTAACGAAGAAGTCTCGCTGGATGAGTTGCGCGCCGAATGGGAAGCGCCGGATTTTAACCTGGCAACCGACGCTATTTTGATTCTCACCACCGATGGGAAGGCCGTCGGGCACGCCAGTGTTTACGACAAATGGCGTCCGGTCACACCCTGGCTATCCATCTTACTACCCCCCCCAGGACGACATAGATACTGTCGGCTCGCTGTTGATGAATTGGGCTGAAACCCGCGCGCGGGAAGTCATCAACCGCGTTGAACCCGATGTGCGCGTCGCGGCTCGCGGCGGCACGGGCAGCACTTATGAACCCCTCAAACGCACTTTTGAAAATGCGGGTTTTGCCTGCATCCGGCACAGCTTCCGCATGGTTATTGATCTCGACACGCCACCCCCTGTCCCCCAATGGCCGGAAGGCATCACTGTTCGCACCGCCGTTATGGGCCAGGATGAGCGTGCCATTTTGCAGGCGCAGCGCGATTCATTCCAGGATCACTTTGGCTTTGTCGAAATGCCATTTGAAGAAGAGCTGCAACGCTGGCTGCACGACTGGCAGGCTGACGGCCATTTTGACCCAACGCTGTGGTTCCTGGCGCTGGACGGCGAGACCATTGCGGGTATCTCACTGTGCAGCCCATACTTCGCTGGACATGAGGGGATGGGCTGGCTGGGGACGCTCGGTGTCACCCGCCCGTACCGGAAGCGTGGAATTGCCTCGGCCCTACTGGACCACACGTTTAACGAGTTTTATCAGCGCGGGAAAAAGCAGGTCGGTTTGGGCGTGGACGCCAGCAATCTGACCGGCGCGCTCCGGCTGTACGAAGGCGCGGGAATGCACGTCGCCTTGCAATTCGATCTGTACGAAAAAGAACTGCGTCCTGGTCGGGACATCACCCGGCAGGCCCTGGATGAGTAACAACACAATGGGGCTATACCAGGGGTATACCCCATTTCTTTCATAACACGGACAAACAGGAAAATATCATGAGTATTACGCAGGGGGAACTACAAGCGCTCATCGCCAGTCACCCGGATTTATCCGGCGTCGTTTATGTGCGGCAGGCGGGTGAAGTTATATTGGCACAGGGCTATGGCTATGCTAACCGTGCGGATTGCGTCCCTAATCAGGCGAACACGCGGTTTGGTATTGCGTCTGGGACAAAAACCCTGACCGCCGTTGCCGTGTGCCAGTTGGTCGAACAGGGAAAAATCAGCTTTGATACCCGGCTGAAAGATTGTCTGGACATCCCCTTCCCGCAGTTTGACCCCGGTGTCACGGTGCATCATTTACTGTGTCACACCTCCGGCATCCCGGATTATTTTGACGAAGATCAGGAGGCCGATGCCAGCTTTGAAGCGCTGTGGCGGGAACGCCCCATGTATACCATGCGCCAGCCGCAAGATTTTTTGCCGCTGTTCCAAAACTTACCCATGAAGTTTGCGCCGGGAGAACGGTTTGGCTATAACAACGCCGGATACATTGTGCTGGGTCTGCTTATCGAACAGTTGACCGGTCAACCGTTCGTGCAGGTGCTTCAGGAGCAGGTTTTACAGCGCGCCGCGATGGTTGATTCGGGCTGTTTTGCGTTGGATCGCCTGCCGGAACGCTGCGCCAATGGCTACATTCCGACTGAAACTGGCGATTGGCGGACGAACATTTACGCCATCCCGATTATCAGCCAGCCGGACGGTGGTGTTTTTAGCACAGCCCTCGACTTTACCGCCTTCTGGGATGCACTGCTGAACTATCGCCTGCTCAAGCCCGAAACCACTACCGCCATGCTGCATCCACACATCCAAACGGAACCGGGCCGCGCTTACGGTTACGGCGTCTATCTCATCAAAGTGGGAGACGGTTGGGCCTACCAGGCGTTGGGCAGCGATCCCGGCGTCACCTTTGTTTCGCGGGTCTATCCGCAGCAGGACATTCTGTTCACCGTAATGGGCAATATAGAAGACCCAATGTGGTCATTTTGCGGCGAACTGGCTAAATACTTCGCTGGCTAACATAAAGGCACGATGATGATACGAATCGCCAACCCCGACACAGACTATGAGCAAATTGCCACCCTGATTAATCTGGTGGAAGCGAACCCCGTCACCGCCGACCAGATTCGCAGTTGGGATAGCCGCGAAAACACGATTTTACGCCGTTTTGTCGCTGTAGATGACCAGAATCAGGTGATCGGCTATGGCAATGTGGTT
The DNA here is from genome assembly GCA_036261085.1 of Phototrophicaceae bacterium. Lineage (GTDB taxonomy): Bacteria > Chloroflexota > Anaerolineae > Aggregatilineales > Phototrophicaceae > CFX2. The sequence continues at coordinate 5,802 of DATALK010000580.1, forward strand.
CACGCACCCTGGGCGACAGCGGGCCACTACTATGTCTATGCTATCACCGATCCCGCCCACCGCCGCCGGGGGATTGGACGGCTGCTATACGAACACGCGCTGCAATTTGCGCTCGACCAGGGCGCGATTTTTCTGGACAGCGAAACCCGCGAAGACTGCCCCGAAGGATTGGACTTCGCCCAAAAGCGCGGTTTCACCATTGACCATCATCTATTTGAGTCGGCCATCAACCTGAAAACTTTTGACGCCAGCCGCTTTGCCGGGACGATTGAAAAACTGGAAGCACAGGGTTTTCGCTTTTTCTCGCTGGCCGACGTGGGCGATACCGAAGCGGCCCGCCGCCAACTGTGGCACGTCAACTATCAGACCCATCTGGACGACCCCGCCTCCGCGGGGACATTCCCCTCTTTTGAAGAATTACAGGACATCTGGGCCAAATCGGATTGGTTTGTGCCGGAGGGTCAAATCCTGGCCGCTTATGGGGATGAATATGTGGGGCTGGCAGCGGTGGGGTACTTCAAAACCGATAATTCCATGTATAACCTGATGACCGGCGTCATGCCCGCTTATCGCGGACGCGGTTTGGCGCAGGCGCTTAAGTTGATCTCCATCCGCTTTGCCCAGCAGTACGGCGCGAACGAAATCCGTACCGACAACGACTCGACCAACGCGCCCATGCTGGCGGTTAATCGTAAACTCGGCTACATACCGCGTCCGGGGATCTACCGGCTGGTACGGGATTTAAAGGGGTAGCTCGGAACCAATTTGGGACGATACCAGAATCTTATTCAGACGACTCCAGTTGTTCTCGAAGTTTTTGATTCCATCGTCCCATTGTCTGGATACCTTTTATAAAATCTGGAACCGCGCTAATCATGATACTTTGCCAATTCGACCAATCTTCGGACACGGGTATCCAGGCTGTCAGGCCAATTTTTACTCCAAATTCTCTTGTGAAGTCAGCTAAGACAGTGTCGGAATCCACACGGGCAATAATCGGTATAGCCCAATATCCTTCAGGAGTATGAAAGGAAGACCCTCCCCCAAAAAGCCCAATTGGGATACGCTGCTGAAGAAATACGCCATGTATTGCGCTCGCCTCAAGCGGGCATACAATCCACTCACACCGGAAGTGCAAGTAGCGCCCTTCATCATTCATGTTCCACCTCAAAAAATATACCTACTATGGACAGTCATTCCGCGCACGTTCCCCCTCTACTACTGCCTGCATCCAGGCCAGCGTGTCCCGGTAGCTGACACGGCGCGTGGCGGCATGGGTCGCGCCTTCGTACACCTGCACCGTCAGCGGATTGCCAACAGCACAGACCCGGCTGACAAAATCATCCAGCGTAGCCATCGGAATGCGCGCGTCCTTTGTCCCCTGAATCACCAGCGCGGGGAGGCTATCCGGCACAAAACCGGGACTGTTTAAGTCCAGTAAACGCGCCAATTCGGGGAAAGATTGGTCAAGTGTGCCGCCACGCAGCGCGTCCAAAAACGGCGGACGGAACAGGGCTTCCGGTTCGGCACTGTAATACGTCAGCGCTTCCATCACGCAGAAGCGCGCCGCGTCACTTTTTAACGTCGGCAGCCAGCGATCAACAAAGATGCGCTTCAGCGGAACCTGCTCCTCACCATAATAATCCGCCCAGGCGACCATCCGGTACGGCGCGAAGGGCGGCATATGTAGCGTGTGGCTCGCCATATTGGTGACGGGCGCCCAGGTGATAAAACCGGCTACCGGCACATCCGGCGCGGCGGTGGCCCAACGATCCCGAACGGCAAACACGGCCTGCCCACCCTGCGAGTACCCGCCGAAAAAAAGTTTGGGCAGTGGCGCGGCGGTAGTGTCAGCGGGCAGCCAATCGGCCCCTGGTGCAAACAGCCGATAGGCCGCCCGCCCCGTGTCCAGCAGCGCCCGCGCGGCCATCTCCGCCACATAATAGGCTTGCAACCGGTCAGGGTCGTTAAAGCCAGCGTAGTCCGGCATCAGCACAACGTAGCCCTGGGACGCGATAGATAACAAAAAGTCCCGGTAATGGCCCAAATCCTGGACTTCCGGCTGTTCCAGCGACGGCGCGCACGGATCAGCCAGGCCGCTCGTCCCCGCACCGACTACCAGCACCGGAAATTCGGTCAACGCCGCCGGACGCGGCACAAACACCTGCGCCACAATCTCCAGCGACTGTTCGGTTTCGTCGGTACTGCGCAGCGTCACCCGGTATTCATCGGCGGCGAACAATGCGGGTAAGCGCTGCTCTACCGGATAAAATTCGGCATTGGCCGCGTCAATTTGCTCAATGGTATGGGTAGTGACAAATTCGCTGTTGAGAATGTCGCCGCGTGAAGTATCCTGGGCCTGAACATTGGGAACAATCAGAAAGAAAAGCAGCAGCAGTTTTTTTATCATCGGGATGATCCCCCTTGCCAAATTCCATTTTAGCCTGCTATGCTGATCCTGACGACACCGGTACTGGAACGCAGTTATGCACCCACCGAATTAACTTGTAATCGGCCTGCAACCGCATAAGATTTCTCCCCGGCGAATTGTGCCCTGTGCGCATCTCGCCTGTTTTGATTCCACCGCCCTTCCATTCTCCCCACGCTATAGCGCGTTCACCGCGTGTCGTTTTTGTTTTCCCGATCCTCACAAAAGGAAGATTCCGAATGCCGCAAACAATGAGACGACTATCCGGGTTTGTATTGGTCCTGCTGGCGATTGAGCTGCTGGATGAATTGGTCTTTGGCGTGCGAGAAGCCGCCTGGCCGCTCATTCGGGATGACCTCCGCCTGACTTACGTCGAAATCGGCCTACTGCTGGGTGTGCCCACGCTCATCAGCAGTGTTATCGAACCCGTGCTGGGCATCCTGGGTGACATCTGGAAACGCCGTCTCATCATTCTCGGCGGCGGCGTGGCCTTCACGCTGGCGTTACTGCTCACCGGCGGCAGCCACACTTTTGCCTTGCTGATGGCGGCGTTTATCCTCTTTTATCCGGCCTCCGGCGCCTTTGTCAACCTATCCCAGGCGGCCTTGATGGATTATGCTCCGGCGCGGCACGAGCAGAATATGGCCCGGTGGACACTGGCTGGTTCCATTGGCGTTGTCCTGGGGCCGCTGGCATTAGGCGCTGCCGTTGGTGTGGGGTTGAGTTGGCGCGACGTTTTCCTGCTGATGACCGCCCTGGCAGTCCTGCTGGTACTCGCCGCCAGCCGGTTTCCGTTTCCCAACGGTCATACGAACGGCGAAAGCAGTGGCGGCTTGGTCGCTGGACTGCGGGAGGCATTTCGCGCCCT
>DATALK010000583.1:0-1917 GCA_036261085.1 Phototrophicaceae bacterium
ATTTGCATGGCCTCTGGGGTGGAGATGTTTGCCAGTTGGCGCAGTTCGGTGTCCTGGTCGTAATAATTCACGACCAGGCGATCCACCAGCGCCGTGCTGGCCCGGTTGCCGCGAATGCCTTGCAGGTCACTTTCAAAGACGCTGATGGTCGCTTTCATCTTGTCTTTGGTTTCCTTGATGATGTCATTAATCATGGTCAATCCACCTCACCTTCAAAAAAGATTTTTGTGTAGGGCATTCTCCCCTACGGACTTCTCGCAATGAATACCTACGCGCGTTTCCAGCCGTTCCAGCCGCGCGCCTGCCAGACAGCATACAACGCTACCGAACCGGCGGTTGCCACGTTCAGGCTGGCAACATTGCCGCGCATGGGCAGCGTCAATAACAGATCACAAGTGTCACGAACCAGGCGGCGCATCCCTTCGCCTTCACTGCCCAGCACCAACCCCAGCGCCATATCCAGTTTGGTGCTGTCAATCGGCTGGATGTCCGGCCCGGCTTCCAGCCCGACAATCCAGGTATCCTGTTCTTTCAGTTCTTTCATGGCGTTCACCAGGTTCGTCACCTGGATCACGTTCATGTGTTCCACTGCGCCAGAGGAAGCATTCGCTACCGCCGGGGTCACATCCACGCCTCGCCGTTCCTGCAAAATGATACCATGTACGCCAACCGCCTCACATACACGCACCAGCGCGCCCACATTTTGCGGGTCTTTCAACAGGTCGAGGATGAGCAAAAAGGGTTTTTCGCCGCGCTGATCTGCCAATGCCAGCGCGTCTTCGATATCCACATATGGATACGGCCCAACGCGCAGAATCGTACTTTGGTGATTCGCGCCATCGGCCATATCGTCCATAATTCGGCGCGGCATTCGCTGAATTTTAATGCCGCGTTCCTGGGCGGTTTTAACAATCTGGGCGACAACGCCCCGTTCTTCCACATTTTCCGCCAGAAGCAATTGTTCCAGGTTGCGGCGTCCGGCGCGCAGCGTTTCCATTACTGCCCAATGTCCGTAGACAAAATCGGCCATACTGTTTTTTATCCTCGGTGTCCGGTCAGGGCCGATTTTTGCATCCACCCCCGGCCAATCTCAATTTAATTCGTGCGCCACACCGTACCGTCAGCGCGATCTTCTAGAATAACACCCAGGTTCTTCAATTCGTCTCGAATCCGGTCACTGGTGGCAAAATCTTTCTGCTTCCGCGCGTCCGCGCGCAGGCTGATGAGCAGTTCAACCAATCCAGCTTCGCGCTGGCCGTCGCTGCTGGCCGTATCACCTGCCGGAATCAGGCCGAGGACATCTCCGCCCAACGTTTGATAGGTGGTTTCAATCGCGTCCAGGGTTGAACGCCCGATGGCCGTGCCGCTGTTGAGCAGGGTGTTCACATCGCGGGTCAGTTCTTGCAGCGCGGCGATGGCTTTTGGCGTGTTAAAGTCGTCGTCCATCGCGGCGGTAAATTCCTGCTTGGCCTGTTCCAGCCGCGTCAGGATGCTGTTGCCGTCGTCACTGGCCGGGGCGCTGGCCTGCATCTGGCGGGTTAAGCGCACCGCGCCGTACAGCCGTTCCCAGCCTCCGGCAGCGGCGGTCAGCGAATCGGCGGTGTAATCTACTGGGCTGCTGTAGTGCGCGCTGTAGACAAACTGGCGGATCACTTCGGGCCGGTACTGCTTCAGGGCGTCTTTAATGGTGATGAAGTTGCCCAGGCTTTTGGACATCTTCACGCCGTCTACCGTCAGGCTGCCGACCAGAATCCAGTAGCGGGCAAAATCCACATCATTGGCGCATTCACTTTGCGCGATTTCCGATTCGTTATGCGGGAAGATGTTGTCTACCCCACCGCCATGAATATCAAAAGTTGTGCCCAAATATTTTTTCGCCATCGCCGAACATTCAATGTGCCAGCCGGGGAAACCTTC
>DATALK010000587.1:0-2391 GCA_036261085.1 Phototrophicaceae bacterium
TGCCCAGGTTATTGTGATAGAAAAGGCTTATTGATGGCTGAAAAAACTTATGCACCCCGAATGATTCGCGCCCCGCTCCTGGAACGTTAACATCGCTTCCACATGCCGCGCCATCGCCTGCATCGAACGCCGGGTATAGTCAGCGCTGTCGGCCTGCCGCAAGCGTTCGGCTTCGTCCAAGCTCACCCCGTTGGGAACATACATCAACGGGTCATGCGCGGGGGTCTGGTCGGTCACAACATCCGGTATTACGCCACGCAGCACCAATTCCGGGAATATGTCAGCCGCGTTGCCAATCAACCCCACCGAGAGCGGCTTGCCAGCGCGTACCGCTTCCTCGACCAGCGTCATGGCTTCTTCTAATTCGTTAACCACCACATCAATATAACGATGTTCCAGCCGCCGCTGCGCCCGCGCCGGGTCAATTTCGACCACCAGGCCCACGCCTTCGTTCATCGTCACCGCTAAGGGCTGCGCGCCCCCCATGCCGCCTAATCCCGCCGTCAGCACAAACTTTCCGCGCAGCGACGACCACCCTTTTTGCCGCGCCAGGGAACCAAAGGTTTCATACGTCCCCTGCAAAATACCTTGCGTCCCGATGTATATATAGGACCCCGCAGTCATTTGGCCGTACATCATCAGACCAGCGGCCTCATACTGGTCAAACTGTGCCTGCGTCGCCCAATGCGGCACAATATTGGAGTTGGCGATTAACATCCGCGGTGCATCCGTATGAGTCTTGAATACCGCCACCGGCTTGCCAGATTGAATCAGCAGCGTTTCATCCGGTTCAAGCTGTTTCAGACTTTCGAGAATGGTCTCATACGATTCCCAATTGCGTGCAGCCTTGCCCCGCCCGCCATAAACAATTAACTCGTCGGGTTTTTCGGCCACTTCCGGGTCAAGATTGTTCTGTACCATGCGGTAAGCCGCTTCGATCAGCCAGTTTTTGCAGGTTAACTGGGTGCCGCGCGGGGCGTGAATCATTCGGGGTGCATAAGTTTTTTCAGCCATCAATAAGCCTTTTCTATCACAATAACCTGGGCAAGGTATTTCTAAGTGAACTGAGACTCAACGGCGCGCACGATGTCGCCGCATGCAACCAGATGTTGCATCGTTTCAACGTAGGGATACAACACGGTATCGCGCTCAATAAATGGCACTTGGGAGCGAATCAGTTGGTAAACCGCCGCTGTCCCCTGCCCTAAGCGCGCCTCGCGGCCCAGCGTTTCTAAGCGAAAATCAATTCCCTGTGCGGCGGCAAACAGTTCCAACGCCAGCGCGTTTTCCACATTGCCCGCAATTTCCGCCGCCTGCCGCGCCGCGATAGACCCCATCGAAACGTGATCCTCTGCGTTGGCCGACGATGGAATCGAGTCCACACTGGCCGGATGCGCCAAAACTTTGTTCTCGCTCACCAGGGAAGCCGCCGTATATTGGGCGATCATAAAGCCGCTGTTTAAGCCGCCGTCATTCGTCAGGAACGCAGGCAAAACGCGCTTATTCACCTTCTCGTCCACCAACCGCGCCAGCCGCCGCTCGCTGATATTGGCGATTTCCGCCAGCGCTATTTTCAGATAATCCATCACCAGCGCAATAGGTTCGCCATGAAAAATTGCCACCGCTGAGAACCGTCGCGCCGTTCTCATCCACAAAAATAAGCGGGTTATCGTTGGCGGAATTAATTTCCACTTCCAGCGTGTGCCGCGCCTGCGCGATAGCATCCCGCGCCGCGCCGTTGACCTGCGGCGTACAGCGCAGACTGTAGGCATCCTGAACATCCAGCGGGTCAAACGCGCGGGTAAACTGCGACCCGTCGAGCAACCGCCGCAGTAAGGCCGCCGATTGGGCCTGACCGGGATGTGGGCGCACCGCATGAATGCGCGAATCAAAAGCGGCAGGGGTGCCGCGCAGCGCTTCCAGGCTCAGGGCCGCCGCGATGTCTGCCGTTTTTGCCAGCATCTCAGCCTGAATAATCGTCAGCGCGCCAATCGCGCACATCATGCTGGTACCATTCGTCAGCGCCAGCCCTTCTTTAGCAGCCAATTCCACCGGCGCGATGCCCGCCCGCCGCATGGCTTCTGCTCCCGGCAGTCGTTCGCCCTGAAAAAACGCTTCCCCTTCGCCAATAATGGGCAGCGCCATGTGCGCCAAGGGCGCGAGATCGCCCGACGCGCCCAATGACCCCTGCGCCGGAATTACCGGATACACGCCGCGATTGACCATCTCGATCAGCGTATCAATCACCAGCGGACGCACGCCGGAATAACCTTTGACCAGCGTTTGCGCCCGAATAACCATCAAGGCACGCACGGTAGCGGAATCAAGCAGCGGCCCGACCCCCACTGCGTGGCTCATGATGATGTTCCGCTGCAACTGCTGCACTTTGCC
>DATALK010000095.1:0-1983 GCA_036261085.1 Phototrophicaceae bacterium
GCGCAACGGGCGTTTATCCTGCCACTTGGTACGCACCGACCAACTGATGACCGTGCGGGCGTATTCTCCCAGTGTGAACAGCAGTGGCCGGAAACCAGCCCCAGTGCGGCGGAGAAACAGCAGCCGGTTGCGCGTCATATAATAATGGGTGCGCGGGGATGCGGCCCGCTGTTCAATTGAAATTTTATGCCACAACATCGCCATCGGGATGTGAACAATTTTAAATCCGGCGCGGCTGGCACGGACGCACCACTCAGTTTCCTCATAATACATAAAGAATTTTTCATCCAATAAACCGGCGCGTTCCCAGACTCCTCGGCGCGCCAGCAAGCAGCACCCGGACACAAAATCCGTTGGGCGCGGGCTGAGGCCATATTGCGCGTGATCGTCTTCATTTAAACCAATCATGCTGGTAGTGCCGCGCTGCCAATCAATGCTGCCACCGGCAGACCAGATGGTTTCCGGCGCGCTGTAGTAATACAGCATCGGGCCGCCGACGCCAATGGTCGGATCGGCTTCCATCACCTCAATCATGATGTCAATTAAATCCGGCGCGACCACCGTATCATTATTGAGCAGCATGATATAATCGGCGTTATGTTCCAGCGCGTGGCGAATGCCGACGTTGTTGCCGCCGGTAAAGCCCAGGTTGGCCCCAGTTTCGATGATAGTGATATTGGGATGTGCCTGTCGAACCGCCGCAACCGTACCGTCAGCGGATTGATTATCCACCACAATGATGTCGGTGTTGGGATAAGTCAGATGCTCCAGTGAACGCAAACAGGCGAGGGTATCCTCTCGCCCGTTGTAATTGAGGACAATGATGCTGACTGCGGGTTTCATTACTTGCCCCTATGTCGCCCGTTGCCATCAACGGGACAGCCAATGAATTGTAACCATCCTAGAGAGCCGCCCTTGCACATGGCTAAACAAAGTTGGGCAAGGTATATCCCGGAGTGTCATGTAAAATGGGATTGTGGATTGAACTTATTCGGCGCAATTGTCAGCCACACTGGCGCGCCCATATTGTATCTTGAAGGAGTTTTTATGGTCGAAGTTTCCCCCGTTGTTGTGGATACTTCCCGTTCACCACAGGCGCGGTTACGCCCCGTGCCTGTCCCGGCGGTCACGCTGGATGATCGCATCTGGTCCATGTTCACCCGGCTGAATCGGTATGTCATCCTGCCCTATCAGTACCAACAATGTGAAACTACCGGACGGTTGGATAACTTCCGCCGTGCTGCCGGAAAAATACAAAAAGATTTTCAAGGCTATTTTTTTAATGACTCTGACGTATACAAGTGGCTGGAAGCGGCGGGCTGGGCACTGGCTGCCGGGGAACAGGCGGTCACGGAACAACTGGTCAACGAGACCATTCAACTGATCGGCAGCGCGCAGCAGCCGGATGGCTATCTGAACACCTACTTTATGTTTGCCCGCGCCGCCGAACGCTGGTCAAATTTGCCCGCCGCCCATGAACTATACTGCGCCGGGCATCTCATCCAGGCGGCTGTCGCGCACAAACGCGCCACCGGCCAAGATCACTTGCTGGACATCGCCCGCCGGTTCGCGGATTTAATCTGCGCCACCTTTGGCCCGGAAGCTGCCGGGAAAAAACCGGGGACGGACGGCCATCCCGAAATCGAAATGGCGTTGGTCGAACTCTACCGGCTGACCGGTGAAGCCCGGTATCTGGAACAGGCCGTTTACTTCCTGGAAGCGCGCGGACACGGCCTGCTGAACTATGCCGTTTACTGCCAGGATGAAACGCCCTTTCGCCAGCGGCAAAAGCTGGCCGGACATGCCGTGCGGGCCATCTATCTGTGCGCCGGAGCGGCGGACGTGTATGCGGAAACCGGCGATGCGGAACTGCTGGCCGCGCTGGAGCGCCAGTGGGAATATATGGTGACGCGGCAGATGTATGTCAGCGGCGGCCTGGGATCCCGCTCCGAAGGGGAGGCTTTTGGTGAGGATTATGAACTC
>DATALK010000592.1:0-3066 GCA_036261085.1 Phototrophicaceae bacterium
CAGTTGAAAAGCGCTGGCCGCGCCCATCTGGTCAATCAGGCCACCCACAATCAGATTACCCACCGCGCCCGTCGCAAAAAATCAGGCCGAGGATGATCCCCGAAGCCAGGCCCATCCGTCCCGGCAGCAGACTTTGCGCCAGCACCACAATTAAACTGTGAGAACCGCTCATCGCACCCACCAGGATAGCCAATGCAAATGCGGGGGCGCCATCCAACCCCGGCAGCAGGAAAATGCCGGGGACAGCAATTACCACACTGACCATGACTACCCGTCGTAAATCAAACCGATCCCCGATATAACCAAAGATGATCCCGGCGATGCCCGACGCCACCCAGAAAGCGCTGGTTAACAACCCATATTGGCTAGGCGTCCAGCCTTTTTGCTGGAACATCTGGGGAATAAAACTCACAATCGCCGGGTTCGCCAGGCTGCGCAGGCTAACCGCCAACAGCAAAATCACAAACGGCAGCACCGGAATCGCCGCGCGTTCGGTGGGAGCAGCTATCGTTTTCACGGGCATTTGGGCCACATGATCGCGCCGATTGGGGATGGTGAGCGCCATCAGCACCGCCGCCGGGAAAACCAGCAGCAAAAGCACAAAAATGGGTGAGATGCTGCCGCGCTCCCAGGCGATGGTCTGAAAGACCGGGCCAAACAACGATTGCGCCGGACGCGCGTTTTCCAGCAATAACCCCGCTAAGGCCGGGCCAAGCCCCAGACCCAACTGCCCGAACATAAAAAAGAAGGCCGCGTTGCGCGCCGAACGCGCCGGATTGACGTTGGCCGCGTACAGCGACCCCACCGGATGAAACGCACCGCTGCCTAAAGCCGCCAGCGCTAACGGAATCAGCATCAACCAGAAGCCGCCGCCTGCCGCCACCACCAGCATCGCCAGCATAATGCCGGATGCCGTCCACACGACCCCGCCCGCGCCGAGCCAGCGTCCGCCGGTCTTATCCGCCAGCCAGCCAAACACCGGCTGACTGACCGCGCCCACCAGTTCCCCGGCGCTGATCGCCAGCCCGATTTGCCAGTTTGCCAGCGGCATTATCGCCGCGCTGATAAACGCCAGCAGCACGGCGCGCATACTCATAAAAACATCATTGGTCATATGACCCAGATTAACCGCCCACAGCAGGCGGTTGTCAGCCGGTTTGTGCATGATTCCTCTTGTGTTGGCTTTTATATGAAAAGGGGGTTCGTCGCCCCAATAAATAACTACGATCCCTCGAACCGCCGCATAATCTGCTCATATGCGGCGTTGATCGCCTGCATTTTCGCGGTAGCATCAGCGGAAATATTAACATCGGGATGGTACTGCCGTGCCAACCGCCGGTAAGCGACTTTCACCGCGTCGGCATCGGCTTCCGCGTGCAGTTCCAACACATCATAAGCGGCTTCCAGCCCGGCGGGCGCGCCCCGTACCGTTCGCCCGGTTTGCGCTGTCTGCTGCCGGGCGACAGTGGCAAAGCGCAGCACCCGCCAGGTTGCCGCCAGCAGCGGATTTTCCGTTCCGACTGCCGCCGCGTTCAAATCGCGCAGATTCAGCGTGTGGCCGTAACGAATATGCCGGAAGGCCCCCTCTGGCTCAAAATGCACAGCGAAGATATAAACCTCGTTACCGGCGATTTCAAAGGCAAAAATGCGGTCATCATAGAGCGCCAGCAGCGCCCGTTCCCAATCGTAAATTTCCACCACATGGCCTTCGGGCGGCAGCAGCAAATCTGCCCATAGGATAAACAGCGTGTAATAACCCTTGCTGGCATTATCGTTCAGGATGCTTTTGATCTCGTAAACCTCGATCACGCTCTCGATCAGATGAATGCTGCCGATTTCGCCGGTGGGCAGTTCGATCAGGATAATATCGCCGCCATCCTGCCGAATGGCAATTCCGGCAAATTTGAGCTGCCAGATCAGATACATCGAAGTTTTAATGACTTCAAACCGCATCGCGTTTAATCCAGGCTAGGTTTGCCTTCCAAACTATAACGGGTTATTTCAGGCGGAACAATCAGGCCACCGGTCAACATGGCCTTATCCGGCCTCTATTCGCCCTCATTATTGTCCATTAGAATGAGACCCAGTCTGCTTGGAAGCCCATCATTGGCCTCCGTTTCAAAAACCGTCAGGAGTCTCTATGTCTGCCCCCGCCGCTCAACCCACCCGCTGGCGTATCCTCGCCGCTTTTGCTGCCGTTTATCTGATTTGGGGATCAACTTACCTCGGCATTCGTTTTGCCCTGGAAAGCCTGCCGCCGTTGTTCATCGCCGGGACTCGTTTTCTGATCGCCGGGACAATTCTGTTCTTCTTTACCCGGCGGCAAGGCGCGCCGCTCCCTACCGCCGCCAACTGGCGCACCGCGCTGCTGATCGGCGGCCTGATGTTCTTCGGCGCGAACAGCGCCGTGATGGTCGCCCAACAGCGGGTATCATCGGGCATGACCTCGCTGCTGCTGGCCGTCGTCCCTATCGTTATCGCGCGGGAGGGGTGGTGATTTTTCCGAGGCGAGCGCCCCAGCGGGCGCGTTTTCCTGGGGCTACTGATCGGTCTGGCCGGGATTATTTTGCTCATCGGGCCGGGGAATCTCGGCGGCCAGGTTGATTTACTCGGCGCGGGCCTGCTGCTGGGTTCATCTTTTATCTGGGCGTTTGCCTCGCTGCTGTCAGGTCGGTTATCCCGTCCCGCTTCCGCCCTGCAAAGCGCTTCACTCAATCTGCTCTGCGGCGGCGCGCTGCTCATGACCGGCAGCCTGCTCATCGGTGAATGGTCACACATCAATCTGGCGGCTGTGTCCGTGAAATCCCTGCTCGCCGTCGCCTATTTGAGTACGATGGGTTCAGCCGTAGCTTTTGCCGCTTATATGTGGCTGCTGACAGTGGTTCCCGCGAACCGGGTGGTCACTTACGCTTACGTGAATCCGGTCATCGCCGTGTTCCTGGGTTGGGCGCTGGCCGGGGAAACAATTACGGCGAACACAATCATTGCCGCTGCCGTGATTATTACAGCGGTGGTATTGATTACCTCCGCGCCAACCAAACCGGTCACGGTCTCGACCCCACAACC
>DATALK010000621.1:0-5074 GCA_036261085.1 Phototrophicaceae bacterium
CTTTGATGCTAATCAAGCTGTTGTTAATCGGCAACGACGCCAGCACCCTCATCGGCCAGCCGCTGGTTGAAGGGGCGACAGTCAAAGCAACGGTAGTCAAGCAGTTTCGCGGGCCGAAGATTATTGTCTTCCGCTACCATCAGCGCCGGACTCACAAGCGCAAGACCGGGCATCGCCAGTACTATACCCGGCTCCGTATTGATGAAATTGTCGTTCCATAAAAGCCAGGTTATTCGGGAGAATTAAAAAATGGCTCATAAAAAAGGCGGCGGTTCCAGCCGCAATGGTCGTGACAGTAATTCGCAGCGGTTAGGCATCAAGCGCTTTGGCGGTGAGTACGTTATCCCTGGTAACATCCTCGTGCGCCAGCGTGGCACGCATTTCCATCCGGGTGTCAATGTTGGCATGGGCAAAGATCACACCCTGTTTGCCACCGTCGAGGGCAAGGTTGTGTTTGAAGCCATGCGTGGCCGCGATGGTCAACAACAGGTAAGTGTTTACCCAGTAGCAGCGTCAGAGACTTCGCAGGCCTAACCACGCCTGCCAACCACACTCACGGTGCGTTACGCTACCCTCTTTAGGGCCGTGACGCCAATCAAAAGGATATTCGTCATGAAAGAAGCAATTCATCCGAAGTGGTTTACCGATGCGCACGTCGTTTGCGCCTGCGGTAACACCTGGACAACGGGTGCAACCCAGCAGGAAATCCGCACCGACATCTGCTCCAAGTGCCACCCCTTCTATACCGGTGAACAGCGTATCGTGGACACCGAAGGCCAGGTTGACCGCTTCCTGAAACGCCTCCAGGTGCGCGATTCCAAACGCGCCGAAGCCGAAGCCCGTGTCGCCTCCGCGACCTCGCCCGATCTGCCGCTGGCCGAACTTGAAGTTCCCAAGCGTCAGCTTGACCTGTTGAACCAAAACGGTATCGTGGTCGTTGGTGACTTCCTCAACAAACTCCAGACGGGTGGCGACGATGCCATTCTGGAAATCCCTGGTGTGGGCCGCAAAGTCCTGGCTGACATCAAGAAAGCTCTGCGTACACGCGGCTACGAACTGCCCAAGTCCGAATAATTTAACACCAGCTTGATTAGCATCAAAGGCAGGCATGACCCATCATGTCTGCCTTTCTTGTTTCCAAAAGGGGGATTATGATGCTTCACCATTCAGGAAGAATTGAAGTTATTTGCGGCAGCATGTTTTGTGGCAAAACCGAGGAACTCATTCGGCGCACCCGCCGCGCGATGATTGCAAAACAGGCCGTTCAGGTTTTTAAACCGGCCCTGGATACTCGTTACCATATTCAACAAGTTACCAGCCACAATGGGCAAAATATCGAAGCCCACCCCATAAAAAATGCCCAGCAAATTCTTGAGCTGCTGGAGGATTCCACCACCGTTGTCACGGTTGATGAAGTGCAGTTTTTTGATGAGCCGATTGTTGAAGTGGTCGAACAACTGGCCGCTCAGGGTATCCGCGTCATTGTAGCAGGATTGGACACCGACTTCCGGGGCGAACCTTTTGGCCCGATGCCGCGCCTGATGTGTGTCGCCGAAGAAGTAACCAAACTCCATGCCATCTGTGTGGTCTGTGGTGAAGAAGCCAGCCGCACCCAACGCCTGGTTAACGGCCATCCCGCACACTTTAACGACCCCATTATCCTGGTGGGCGCGCAGGAAGCCTATGAAGCCCGCTGCCGCAAACATCATTTTGTCCCGCGCAAATAACGGTTAGCCTAACTTCAATCTTGGATCATTCCTCAATAGCTGTTAGCGCAGATTAAAGCTAGTGGCAATCAGCAAAATTCCTGCTAAAATACTTAGCGAGGCTAAATAATCGCGCTGGCTTATGTTAGGCCGATAGGTATTGAGGGAGGTTTTCTGATGAGTGCTACCAGTGCCAGTCTTTCGACTCCAGTTGTACCGGTACTTGCCCAGGACAAATCCAGCTTATGGCTACGCAATCGTCGCTGGGACATGATCTTTATTATTGTTAGTGTCCTGGTCGTTCCGCTGCCATATCTGTTTTATCTCTTTGGCAAGGATGTCCTTCAGGTAGACCCCGATGTTGCCCGCAATGTCATCAACGGTTTTGTTGCCATTGCCGTTGGCGGGCCGCACATGATGTCTACCATGCTCCGCACCGGCTTTGATGGCGACTTCCGCCAGCGTTACCCCATGCTGGTGCGCTCCGCGATTGTGATTCCCATCATTGTGGTTTCGCTGGCGTTTCTTAACCTGACGCTGCTGCTCACGATTTTCTTCTTCTGGGCCATGCTGCATGTGCTGCATCAAGTTACATACATAGTAGAACTGTACAACCACAAGGAACACCAGATTATCCGCAAAAACAGCGCTGTCAGCCTTCAAGCCCGCGCCATTGACTACGCCGTTGTGTTAACCTGCCTGTTCCCGATGGCCGCTTTTAAAATCAGCCAGGGTACTTTTGCCGTTGGCACAAATGATCTCACCAAAGTCATCCCCGAAGCCTTCCAGTCTCCCTGGTTATTTGTGGCCGCCGCTATCGTATTTTTTGTGGCGCTGGCTGCGTTTGTGGTCAAAAGCGTTCAGGAATACCGCGCGGGCATCATCAACTGGCCGAAGACCATCTTTATCGGATTAACCGTCGCGGTCTTTTTTCCATTGGCGGCTTTTGAGAATCTGGATACAGCCTTCCAGGGCGCGAATATGTGGCATTCGTTCCAGTATCTCGCCATTACCTTTTACATCATCAAAATCAAGCAGCAGTACGGCAACCTGGAGCAAAGTGCGCCGCTGGTTTCCCGCTTCAGCAAAGGCAAAGACTCGCGGGGGTTGTTCGCCCTCAGTACGCTCATGCTGGTGGGGTCGGTAATCGTCTTTGTGATTATGCGCTTCCTGGCAGGCTATATCACCCCGGCCCTGATTGACCCGGCAGCCTATGCCACCAACGACATCTATCTCAAAGCTGTCGAACTCTGGCGCTTTGATGTGGCCTATTACACCGCCATTCTCTCCTTCCTGTGGATTCATTACTACCACGATCATTTCCTGTTCACCAATTTCGAAGCGCTTGACGAAGCCTATAAATAGGCCAAACAATAAAAAGAGGCGGTCAGATGGCCGCCTCTTTTTATTAAACGCTGTCTAAAGCTGATTACCAGGGACGATGAACCACGGTGCGATCATCCGGCTGAGGCTTGCCAATGATTTCCACGCGCTGGAAGTCATCCCGCAGGGTCACTTCCAGAATATCATCGTCAAAGTACCACAGCGGTGCTCCCTGCCGGTCTACCCGCACCTGCATCGGCTCTTCATCCAGGCCCACCACTTCGAGCCGCAGCGATTTGTACGCGGGTTGATAGCGACCCGCGACCCGCCGATCAATAAAGAGTTTGCTTTCATCCCACCGGCAGGTCGCATAAACCCAGCGATATTCCCCTTTTTCGTAGGCCAACCCCTCGCCATCATCTTCGTACAAAACCGTTTCCGAATCGCCCGGATACACTCGATAGACCAACGAGTCAATGGCTTGCGGGTCAAAATATTGAATTTCCGGCCACAGCGGCAGGATGGTTCCCGCCCGAACAAACAGCGGCAGACGTTCCAGGGGGGCCGGCACATCTATCACCTGCCCACCAATTAACAATTCGTTTGTCCAGAAATCGTACCATTCACCCACCGGTAAATACACGGGCCGCCGGACAGCTCCGGCCTGCAAAACCGGCGCGACCAGCAGCGCATCGCCCACCGTGTAACAATCATCAATTGCGCGAATGTGGGGGTTATTCGGCTCGGCCATAAACAACGGGCGCACAATCGGCCAGCCATATTCTTTGGCCTGCGCAAAAACCGAATACAGGTATGGCAGCAGTCGGTAGCGCCAGGTAATCGTCAGGCGATTGATAACCTCATACGGCTGTCCGAACGCCCAGGGTTCCTGCGCCGCCGTGCCCAACGCCGAATGTGAGCGAAAAAATGGCAGCAGGCTGGCCGCTTGCAACCAGCGCGTGAACAACTCGGCGCTACAATCCTTTTGAAAACCACCAACGTCTGGCCCGGTAAAGGGCGCGCCCGACAGCCCCATATTCAGCGCCATGCTGATGCTCAGACGCAGATGATCCCAATCCGAAACATTGTTCCCCGTCCACGAACTGCCAAAACGCTGCGCTCCCGCAAAACCGGCCCGAATAATGTTAAATGGCCGCAAACCCGCCCGATGTTTCTGAAGTGCTTCCATTGAAGACCGCCCCATCAACAGCCCATAGACATTGTGACTTTCCAGATGGGTGCCTCCCAGACCATCCCGCTGATGCTGAACATAATCTGGCAGGGTGGCGGAACCCTCCTGGGTAAAAATCGCCGGTTCGCCCATATTGTTGCAAATGCCGTCAATCCCGACGCGCAGAAACGGCGCCATCTGCTCATTCCACCACGCCCGCGCCGCCGGATGCGTGAAATCAGGGAAATGGCAGATACCCGACCACTCCGGCCCCAGGACTAATTTACCATCCGGGTAGTGCAGAAAAATATCCCGTTCGATGCCGTTGAGACACAACCGAAACTGGTTGTCAACCTTCACCCCCGGCGGCACATGGGCCACCACCTTAAACCCCTGCGCGTGCAGTTTATCCAGCATCTCCTGATACTGCGGGAACCGTTTCGTATCCCAGGTGAACAGGCGGAAGCCATCCATATAGTGAACATCCAGGTGAATGGCGTCACATGGAATGCCCCGATTACGAAATTCTTCAGCCACCTGTAAAACCACATCCCGCGATTGGTAACTAAAGCGACTTTGGTGATACCCCAGGCTCCAGAGCGGCGGCAGCGAAATTCGTCCCGTCAATTCGGTGTACCGGCTCAAAACCCGCTTGACATCCGCCCCGGCAAACAGGTAATAACGCAGTTCGCCGCTTTCAGCTTCAAAGGTGAGGGTATCATTTCGCGCCACCCCCAGATCCGCCATCCCCCGGTTGGAATTATCCCAAAACACGCCATAAACAGACTGACTATGAATACCCAGATAAAAGGGAATATTATAATAAAGCGGGTCGGCGCCGCGTTGATAAACTGGCGCATCCGTATTCCACAGA
>DATALK010000627.1:0-12223 GCA_036261085.1 Phototrophicaceae bacterium
GACTGAGAATTAGAAACGCCTACGGGAAACTGGTTCCGCCCTGGTCGGTTAGACCCGATGCGGGCATACGGATCATGGATTGGTTGCCCGGTTGGGATGGGATGGGTGACGACCCGCGGGAGACGTGGATTTCAACTATAGATTATGATGCGAATTCGCAAAGCGTTATCTGGGCCGGCGACGACAACACCCGGACAGAAGGCGTGTTTCAGCTTAATCGTGTTAACAAAATACACGGTAGGTCATTCGGCGCGGTAACGCGGTTCATGTGACAAATGCCGTTGCGATTTCAGGTACGATGCCTCTGAGAGAGGATATTGTTTATGAATCTTGCAGCGGCAGTTCAAATTACGGATCTCCAGAAAACTTTCGAACTCCTGATGGAGTCCCCACCGGTTCAGGTCATGTTTGTTGTTCTGGTGCTGGCGCTGATCGCGTTGATCTGGCAGGCGAGCCGGATGCAGCAGGTGGCCGAGCGGATTGTCACCGCCGACGAAAAACACGAAGAGCGCAAGGACGAACACATCCAACGCCTGGTGACGGTCATCGAATCGCTGACGCAGGTGGTGACCAGTATTCCCAAAGTGCTGGAGGAAACCCGCGAGGCTGCCGACGATAACTACCTGGCGATGAAAGAAATTCTGGAGCGGCAGGGCGAGCTATTTAAGACGATGACGGTTTCGATGACCGCACTATCAGCCAAGTTTGTGGAACACACCCAACAGGTGGCGGAAGTTCACGAAGAGACGCGCCAGACGTTTGAACGCGAACTGGATGTGGCAATCGCCGAATACACCACCATCGTTGCCCAGCAGGTCGGCGCGAATATCACGGCCAGCAACTTCCTGTTTCCGCCGGACAACGATTGCCGCTGGCGTTTATATGTCCTCAAGAGTGCTACTGACCGCCAGCCGAAACTGTATAAGCTGCCGCTGTGGAACGATAACAATTTCCTTGATTACCTGCGCGCTGGCGGCGAGGTGGTGCGGGTGATTGAAAACGCCAGTGTATCGGGCTGGCACGCCGTCATTAAAGCCTTTGGCACGGAAGTGCCGGTCAAGGGCTGGACGCCGGCCAATGCAGTCAAGCTGGAAGCGCTGCCGGAAGCGAAGTGATTCTTATCTACGAGTGAAGTGAGGTGAAATCATGAGACGTTTGTTTGTGTTCGTGTTGGTTGGGCTGCTGCTGGTGCTGCCGGTTGTGGCCGAGGAATCGACACCGGAGCCGGATGTGCCGCAGGTGGCGGAAGGTGGCCTACCGCCGGAGCAGGCCGTCAATCTGATCACGCTGGTGACTGGGTTGGCGATTGGGGTGGTCACCGGTGGTGGCGGTGCGCTGCTGATTGTGTTGGGTGTGATTCACCGGCTGCGCAACGACCAGGCGATGCTGGCCGCCATTGAAGGGCTGACCAAGAGCTACCCGGCGGAGGCCAAAGAAACCTGGCTGCGGATTGGTACGGGTTTGCAGGAAACCGCCGAGGTCATCAAAGAAGTTTTCGACGGCGTGCCGGTGGGCGAGAAACCGGCGGCTGTGCCAACACCTCTGCGGGAATAATCAACGCGCGGTGATCCGGTTCGGTTACAGGAGACTGCTTTGAAAGAGGCAGTCTTTTTATTTTGTGTGACAGGAAACCAACTATCAAAAGTTTGCCAAACATAATAATAACAGTCATAATTGGAATTGTGACCGGGCAACTAACATCACAACACTATGGCGCAAATTTTCATCTCTTACAGTCGAGCAGATCGTTCATTCCTTGACAATTTTGTACCGCTTATTCGCAAAGTCTATGGCAATGACTGCCTTTGGTACGATGACGACATTCACGGCGGCGCAGATTGGTGGGAAACCATTCTGGCGGAAATTGGCAAGTGCCAGTTATTCATTTATCTGATTTCCAACGAAGCGTTAGAGTCGCCATACTGCCAGGCGGAATTACGGGAAGCGCTGCGCTTGCACAAACTGATACTGCCCGTCGTTGTGCGACGCCTCAATCCCGCTTATCCCGGTAATGTCCCAGATGATCTAAAGCCTATACTCGCTCGGACACAATATGTTGACCTCATCAACATGCGCGACATGGCGCATGTTGCTAGTCTGTACGCGGCCATTCATCATCTGTTCCAACAGATGCCTGCAGTGCCACCCCCGCCGCAAACCGCCCAACCCATTCCGCAGCCCCCTGTACCTGACAAAAAAGCAAGACGAACCCTACCGTTTATAATCATAGCTATCGCCATCGGTTTGTTCGGGATTTTGATTGTGGCACTGGTACTTCCGGGTCTTCAGGCGCTTGTACCAACACCCACACTTCCACCCACAACGGTGGTGGCTATTCAAAATACGGAAACGCCAGCGATCCCGCCGACCCCAACCATCACGCCGACGGTAGACCTCGTTGTCGCCGCACAGACGGTCATCGCCCAGCAAACCCTTCAGGCGATCATTGCGGCGGCGACGGCGACAGTGGCGCAGGCCACACAATATCAAATCGAAACTGAAACGCAAATCGCCTATGAAACCGCCACCGCGACGCTTTGGACAACGACGCCGACGCCCAACCTGACACCCAGCATTGAGGCGCTGATTACTGCCTGGGCGCAAGGAGCGGCCACTCAAGACGCTAAAAACGCCACCGTGACAGCGACATTGTGGACCGACACTCCCACTCCGACCAACACACCCACCTTATCTCCCATCCAGCTTGTCAGCACACCCCTGGTTCATAACGCTGACTGGATGCCGATGGAGCAGGATTTTGACGGCGTGACAATGGTACTGGTTCCAGTCGGTTGCTTTGAGATGGGAAATGACCCTGAAGGCCAATATTGGGATGGAAACAGTTGGATTCAAGGTGTACCAAGTGGGGGAAAACAATGTTTTGAGCAATCGTTCTGGCTGGACAAATATGAAGTCACCAACTGGCAATTCGCGCAGTTTGCTGGTGAAGCTGCCAGCGAAAGTAATTGGACAGACGATAATCGTCCCCGCGAGCAAATCACGTGGTTTGAGGCCAACAATTTCTGCGCCAAACGAGATGCACGGCTGCCCACCGAACGCGAGTGGGAATACGCGGCGCGCGGGCCGGATAATTGGGTTTACCCCTGGGGTAATGACTGGAATCCCGATAATGTGGTCTGGTCTAACAACTCCAGCAGCCAAACGGCTGTGGTTGGCAGCAAAACCGGGGGAGTATCTTGGGTAGGGGCAATGGACTTAAGCGGCAATGTGTGGGAGTGGGTTAGCAACGTTTACAAATCCTATCCATACCAAAAGGATGATGGACGTGAAGATCTAAACAGAATTGGTGTTCGTGTTCTGCGTGGTGGTTCGTGGGGAAACTACCATTCCGGTTATTTCCACGCATCATATCGTTATTGGGCTGTTTCCGGTGAGAAGTTTAACTTCAACGGATTTCGGTGTGCCCGTTCTCTTGACGTTAATGGTGAAAATGGAGTGGGTAACTTTGTAACCGCTACCCCAGAAGCAACTAGAGATGAAACAGCCATATCCCCTGTTCAGCTTGCCAGCACGCCGGTGGCCCACAACGCTGACTGGACGCCGGTGGAACAGGAGCTTGATGGTGTAATAATGGTGCTGATACCAGTAGGCTGTTTTTATATGGGCAGCAGCAATGGCTCATGGGATGAAAAGCCTGTACGCTGGCAATGTTTTGACCAACCATTCTGGTTAGACAAATATGAAGTAACGAATAGGCAATTTCGACAATTTGGCGGTGAGGCTACCATTGAGAGTCAATGGAAAGATGATAACCGTCCACGTGAAAGTATTGCCTGGTTTGAAGCTCGGGATTTCTGCATGAGACGGGATGCTCGGTTGCCAACCGAGATGGAATGGGAATACGCAGCGCGTGGGCCGAATGATTTGATCTATCCTTGGGGCAACGAGTGGAACCCGGAAAATGTGGTATGGTTTAACAGTGCCAATAACCAGACAGCAGAAGTGGGTAGCAGAACGGGAGGAGTGTCCTGGGTAGGTGCGTTTGACTTAAGCGGTAACGTTTTGGAGTGGGTTAACACCATTTATCAATACTATCCCTACCAAGCAAATGATGGTCGAGAGGATAGTAATAGAATTGATAATCGCGTCCTCCGCGGTGGCGCGTGGACTGACCTCTATTCGGATCATTTCCGTGCACCCAATCGAGACTCAGGCAATGTGGGATATGCGGGCCATGCTATTGGTTTCCGTTGCGCTCGCTCCATCGAATAAGAGATAATTTGCCATGTCCATCTTCATCTCCTACCGACGCAGCACCAGCAAACATCTCGCGCAGTTGATTTTCCGCGAACTTCGGCAGCGCGGTCATGATGCCTTTCTCGATGTGACCTCGATTGACAGCGGCGCGTTTGATCGCATTATTTTGAATCAAATCGCCGCGCGGCCACACTTCCTGCTGATTTTGTCCCCCGGTTCGCTGGAACGCTGTGTTAACGAAGGCGACTGGCTGCGCCGGGAGGTCGAAGAAGCGTTTCGCCTCAAACGTAACATCATACCGATTTTCGATGAAGGCTTTAACATCGAGCAGGAGCGGCAGTACCTCCCAGAGCCAATTCGCACCGAACTTGCACGCTTAAACGCTCCACCCTATTCCCACTACTACTTTGACGCCTTCATGGACACGGTTTGCAATCGCTTCTTGAAGCAGCCGGTTTACGATGTCCTCATCACCCCCACACCCACTGCCGATCATCCCGAAGTGCAGCGGCGCATTGCCCAGGCTGCGGGAACACCTGCCCTAGCCCCCTCCCACGCCCTTGACCTGCTGCCGCCGCCATTTGCATGGTGCGAGATTCCGGCAGGGAAAGTTACGCTGATCCTGAGCGACGCAGACAAAAAAGAAAGCCATCTAAAACACGATACCGTATTTGACGTTCCAACGTTTGCCATTGCCAAGTATCCGGTGACGAACGCGCAATTTGCGAAGTTCATCGAGGCCAATGGCTACCAGGAACAGAAATGGTGGACGGATGCGGGATGGCAGGCGAAGACTGAAGAAAAATGGACGGAGCCGCGCTACTGGACGGATGCACAGTGGAATGGAGCGGATTATCCGGTGGTGGGGGTGTCGTGGTACGAAGCGGTGGCGTTCTGCCGATGGTTGAGTGCCGCCAGCGGCGAGAAGATTATGCTATCCACCGAGCAGCAGTGGCAGCGGGCAACACAGGGCAATGATGGGCGAGCATATCCCTGGGGCCAGGAGTGGGATGGGAGCCGGTGCAATCATAGTGTTGGCAAAGATTGGGAACAAAACAGCACTTCTCCTGTCACTCGGTATGAGGGTTTGGGCGACAGCCCGTTTGGTGTTCTGGATCTGGCGGGGAACGTGTGGGAGTGGTGTTTGACGGCTTATAAGACGGGTAATGCCACTTTGGATGGAACAGATGGTCGCGTCCTGCGCGGCGGCTCGTGGCTCAATGACGATTCTGATGACTTCCGTGCGTCGTTTCGTCTCAGGAAAAGCCCCGATGAATGGTTCGACAGCCTCGGATTTCGGTGTGTCCGCTCTGGCTGAGCGCAGCGAAGCCTCCATGCTGTGTCCGTAGCACAGTGTTTAGTGTGTTAATCCACTAACTAATTTTATTTATTACTCAGTGGCTTGCTGTTTCGCCTTGCGCCAGTCAAATGACCAGTATGGGCCGTCCCAACAGCAGCAGCAATCCTCCAGTGCCAGTCCACAGTCTGGGCAAATAACTGGTTCATCCTCGCTCTGGCAGGTGCAGCAGGCGTCGCAGCGGCCACAGTCGCCGCAGCCAGTGTCTTCGGGTTGTTCAATCCCGCAACCAGGGCATGTCCACGAGGACGCCGCAAATTCGGCCAGCGCCGCCAGAAAAGCCGTAAAGCCATCCTGGAACTGGTAGTCCAGCACCATTGCGGTGTAATCGCACATGGCGGCCAGCAACTCATCCATGCCCCGCCGCTGGGCCGCCGCCAAGTAGTCCGCTACATCGTCAGCAATTCGCTGGCGCAGCTGCGCCAGAAGATCGTCTCGTTCACCGGCATCAGTGGTGTAGCCGCGCCAGGAGACGCCCTCGAAAATGCGAACATCCCACCCCCTGCTGAAAAACTCGTCAGCGGTCATGTCGCCGTAGGGATCGGCCATAACCAGCCAGACAAATGGCTCGTTCGTCACCAAAAAGCGGTGCATGTCGTTGGTGATGCGCGTGTCGCGGTGGTAAATCGAAAATCGAATAGGAACACCGGCCACCGTTTCGGTAAAAATGATCGGTTGGACGCGCGTCGCCGGCTCCAGCAGAATCGTGTTCATGCAAGACATGGTATAATTTCTCCGTCATACTTTTGCGGAGCGCGACTCCTTCCAAAAGCACGCGCTCCGGCGAATGTGGCTCCAGGCGGCGGCTTTAGGCTGCCGCCGATGCTTTCCGAAGTAATCCGACTTCGACCTCTAGACACCAATCTGTCCATTTCTCATTGGGATCGAGGGGGACAATAAAAGCGCGCAGAATCCCCTCGCACTCTTCCGGCCAGTACGGGCTAACACCGATGCGCTCCACGCGCCCAATCCGTCCAATCCGGCGTGGGTCGCCTTCCTGGTCGGCGACGATTTGAATCACGTCACCTTCGTTGATAATGTCCACGATCTGCTCCTGTTGCTTTCTCGATTTTCGTGATACGATTGCCATTAGGATTTCCTTTCTTGTTTAGTAGGAATTCGCGCCGCTGGGTGTTCTAGTCGCCCAGCGGCGTTTTGTTTTCTAAGCGCTTTATTCCGCGTACTGGTAGCCCTGGCGGTGCAGCCGCTCGGCCTGCGCCGGCGCTGTTACCCAGAAAAGCCCATCGTCGCCCAACAACACCAGCATGATCTTGGTGCAGCGGTTCGCAAACTCGAAGGCGTTTTGGCGGTTGTTGAACTTGTACATCGTGCGCTCCTGAATTTCACTTTGTGTCTACTTAACTACATAACTAATTATACGGGTTTTGCCGTTAATGTCAATATCTAGTTGACTAGACAAGCAGCAAACAGTATGATTAAACGAAAGTAGAAAGGGTGATTTCAAATGTCTATAGTGAACAGAGTCCCAATACTTGTTGCCGAAAAATTTGGTGGCAAGGGGAATATCAATCTGAAGCAGATTGAGCGGGATACGGGGTTAAATTACGCAACGGTTGCGAGTTGGGTGAACGACGAGGTTAAGCGCGTTGACTTCCCGACCCTTGAAACGTGGTGCAAATACTTTGGGGTCAAACCCGGGGATATTTTGGATTACACGTCTGGGGATTAACATGCCATGAGTACGGGGAGGGTATCGAGAACGGAAAAGGCTAACCTTTCCGTTCTCGATTTATGGTGGGGGTGATACGGGCGATTTGTTTGCGCATAAACAGGTTACGTAGCGTAGCGCTGTTCCCCAATGCCGCCCATTGAGCGTTAAAAACCGGATTGGCAAAATGCGAGGCGGCCTGAATTGGCCGCCTTTGTGTTTTTAGATCACGAGACTTTTTCCAGCGGGTACACCCCAAACTGAGCAGTTGATAAGTCTACCGGGTTTTTATAGCCGAATATAAGTCGTCTGTGGTATTTTTGTGGCACTTATTGGATAACTGGAGGAGGAAAATCACATGCCATCACGGAAAGCAGAAGCAGTCTGGCAGGGTTCATTAAATGACGGCGGTGGGACGGTTAAAATAGGCAGCGGGTTGTTGGATGTGCCGTACACCTTTAAAGCGCGGGTGGAAGAAGAAGCCCACAACACCAACCCCGAAGAACTGATCGGCGCGGGTTTAGCGAGTTGTTACGCCATGTTCCTCTCGGCCATTCTGGGCCGCGCCGAACACAAAGTCAATCGGATTGCGGCGACGGCGAATGTTAATCTGCTGCGCGGCGATGCTGGCTTACAGATCAACGAAATTGTGCTGGACGTGGAAGGCGACATCCCTGGCATGGACGCGGCGACGTTCCAGGATTTTGCCGAAAAGGCGAAAGTTGGCTGCCCGGTGTCCCAGGCGCTTGCCAGCGTGCCGAGCATCAAGCTCAACGCGCGGTTGGTGAGCTAAAAACCAACGGGCGCCTCGTGTGAGCCGCCCGCAGTTGAATACATTGAAGTGTCAGGGCGGCCAGTGGTCGCCCTGACGGTTTTTAGCGGGGTTTACTTATGGCAGATCAACGATGAAGCTATCGGCCACGCTCCAACTTGTCCAGGTACCATTACTGCGTTGGCCCCGCACGCGCCAGTAATATACGGCGTCGGTCAGTGCTGGCGTGGTGGTCGTCAGACTGTTGGCCGGAACAACGGGAACCGCTATGGGATTGGTAAACGTTGTTGCTGTGCTGAGTTGAACCTCATAGGCCACCGCGCCTGGAATCGAGTTCCAGGTGAGAGGGACGGTTGGTGTGGTGTAGTAATTCCGCGTGGGCGCGGGACCATCCGTCACGGTACAAGTCGCCGTGAAGTCAAACAAGTTGCCGTCCACACCTTCGGCCAGAATTGCTACCGAGCCTTTGAGTGGATTGCCCAGAACCGTACCCAAGCAGGTCAAATCAAAGGTCGCAGAATCGCCGGGGTTCAGCGTGGTATCGCTGTAATTGCCAGCGCTGAAACCACTGCCGACAGTGGGCGCGCTGTCTTTCAGGGTCACACTCACTTCGCCATCATTGGTGATGGTGATAGTGCGGGTGGTCGGTGTACCGGGGAAGGTGATGCCCAGGTCATAAGTTGCGCCACTGGTAAAGAGCAGGCCGCCAGAACTTTGTGCGAACAGGTGGGGTGTGACACAGCGGTAAACCTGAATGTCATCCAGGAACCAACCGTAGTAACCACCCCGATCATCGGCTCCAATTAGCCAGCGGAATTTCACCGGTTTACCTGCCAGAGAAGTCAGGTTGTAACGAGTAGACACAAAACCATGACTGTCCTGAACAAAGCCCTTCCGCCCACCTAACGGATTGCCCCAGGAATTGGTGATGGTTCCGCCATAGTTCAACCCGGCCTGATACAACGAACCGGCATCAGTCCAGGCCCCTCCATTAACTGAGTATTCGAGTACCGCACCGTCATAATTTGTAACCGGCCACCATCCCAGGGCGACGGCATGGTTAAAGCGGAGATAGTAAGATGTGCCATCGCTGGGGATTGAAATCGGCGTGTTTAAGGTGAGCGCGGATTCATAATCGTCATTGCTATCGGCGATACCGTCAGCATCCGTGTAACCATATAAGCTGGGGTGATTCACACCAAATAGAGATTCGGTGCCACTGGTGGCATAATTACCGCCAAAGGCGTAATAGGTGTTTACCCAGGCTTCCTCATCTGGCATTGCTCCATCAGTCCGGTTAACAAGGATGGTTGAGGTATAGTTTCCAGCCCCACTTTCGAGATCGTCGTTAAAGATGTATATCGGAGATTGACTGGCGGTTGGGCACAGACTCGCTTGTGGTGTCCAGTCAACATTGGCAATCGGGTCAATATCCATTTTGACGGCATGAACGGCTTTGTCCACTTGCTCACAGTCCGTCAGTGTAATTCCCAGCGGATTCGTTCCGGCGACAATGTTGTAGCAGGCTTGCACCAGCGCCGCCCCCAATATTTCATAATCCGCCCCGGATGACAGCAGGGTGGTGTTGGTTTCATAGTAGATGGCTGAGGTTTTATCGTTGCCCAGCGCCGTAACGGTGTAGCCACCAAAGGTTCCACCCGCCGCGATCAAGTACGCTGCTTTATTGCCAACCCCGGAATTACCATGAACGCCCCCATTATCCCAACCCCGATCAGTTGCGGGGTAGTTGTAGTATAAAGCGCTCTGGGTGCTGTCCGGGTCACCATAAATCGTTGGATTGGACATGCTGCGGAAGGGATTGCTGGTTTGTAAGTCTTCCGCCATCAGCCACTTGTCGCTGACAGGTTCCGCGTTGCCATAACTATCAATCCCGTTGGCCTGGTCAACGAATTCACCGAAGATATCCGACATACTTTCGTTGATCGCGCCCGATTCATAGTAGTAGAACAGCCCTGATGAATTTTCCGTCACCCCATGGGTCAGCTCGTGCGCGACCACATCATCCCCGGTCAGACCTGGGTCAGCATCGCCATAGGTCATCTCATCGCCATCCCAGAAGGCGTTGAAAAATGCCTCGTTAGGCTTCTTTGGGTCGCGGTAATTAACATTGGAGATGAGCGCCATCCCCGCATTATCAATGCTGTTGCGTTGATGGTGTGAGTCGTAATAGTTGAAGGTGTTGTAGGCAAAATAGTGCGCCATATTGGCGGCGGCAATAATTGGCGCAATGTTATCACAAGCTCCAGCGCCGGACAGGGTTGTGGGTGGGGTCGTGCAGAGCGCGGTACCGTATCGTTTGTTGCTTGTGAAATTAGAGTTATAGGTCGCACCTGCTGGATTAGCAAAGTTGGGCGCCAGCGCGGGCAAATTCGCGGTGCTTTCCGCAACCGAACCTTTGGCCGCGATTTCCGGGTGCGCGGCGGCATAGGCGGCCAGTTGTTCACCCCATAAAGTATCAATCTGATTAAACGCCAGTGCCACCGAGAGAAGGTTGGCATCCACCAGCACCAGATACCGGATGGGCTGCCCCTGGATGGCGGTGACTTCGGTGCGCCAGACCAGCCGGGCAGGGAAGTTGCTGGGTTCTAATAAGCGCGCGTCATAAATCCAGAGGGCTGGGGACGCCGCCGTTAGTTCCGCCGCTGTCAGACCTTCCTGTTCGGCCACATAGTCAAGGGCCGCTTGGGCGGCGGTCGCCGCCGTAATTTTCGGGGTGGTGGACAGGGCCAGTTGGGGGGAAGTCTCGCCCGCCAGCGCGGTCAGCCGCCCGGTAGCGGTATAATTTGCCAGCATTTCACCGGCGATGACGGGAATCCCCTGGTAAACCTGTTGGTAGCGGAAGGTGGTACCGTCGCTGTCCGCCGTGACGGTTTGTTTAAGTTGCAATTCCTGGGACGGATTCTGCAACCCAAAATTCTGCGCATAAACGGAAATATCCGCGAGCGCGGTGGCAGCGGTAGGCGTTCGGCCCTGGAAGGCCATCACGCCGGGCAGGGTTTCCGCGGCTTCCTGGGATTTGACGCCCACGAAGGTATAAAAACCGGTCTGATCCTGGGTGACAATCTGAAGGTTTTCGCTCGCTTCCTGTTGGGGTGGATGGGCAAGTACGGCTGGAGCGCCAGTGAGAATTAAACTGAGGCTGAGAAAGAGAAACAAACGCAGTGATTTAATCGTCTTGAACATAAGCCCCCCTGGGTTAATCACCGAAATTGGGTGAGGTAGTGAGTTTTTATCGGCTCTCGATAAAAACCTTAAAGGGTAGGATGTAATGGCCTGTATAAGATACCATAAATTAGTGTTTTTGGGAATGAGGCAGTATTCTTTAAATATATCCTGGCTGCTGTTAGCCCATAATAGTTCCGTTTGCGGAGCGGGGCTAAACGTCGCCCACAGCCACTGGCGGCCTGCTGCGGCGGTTTTTACCACCAGGCGCGAAACCGGACATCTGTCACCCGCGAAATGATGATAAACGGCACTCACTCCGCCCGCGCATCTGTGTTATCCTACACACCGATTTACATATACGTATTCGTTTATATGTAAACACCTTGTGAACTTCAGGGGATGGAATGGAAATTAGTCAACGCCATGCGGAAATTTGCGCCGCGCTCGGCGATTTGCACCGGCTGCTGCTGCTGTATGCCATCGCCGACGAACCCCGAAGTGTCAGCGAATTAGTCAGTCGGGTGGGGCTGTCTCAGCCCGCCGTGTCCCGGCATTTGCGGATTTTGCGGGAAAGTGGAGTGGTATCCGCCGAACGGCGTGGTAAACTCATCTACTATTATCCATCGGATCGGCGCATCATCGAGGCGATGGACATCATCAGAGCGGCACTCACCGAACAATTACAGCATCAGGGGAATCTGGCCCACAATGCCACCCACAGGCCGCCTGTCTAATTAGGGAACTGGGCCGAAAGTTTGCCCACTTTAAAATAAATTGAATTGTTTCGTAGGCTGTTTGGCTAGAAATACAGTCCAGTTCAATTGAGCCACGCCAAAAGCACCCAATTTTAATGTCGTGCTGTCTCTGACATCCATTATCAATCAAGGAGTCTCGAATGGAGTTCCCATCCTACGTTAAACACCCCAAACTGCGCGCCTGGGTTCAAGATATGGTCGAGTTGTGCAAGCCCGATCAGGTTCACTGGTGCGATGGCTCTCAGGAAGAATACGATCAACTGTGC
>DATALK010000632.1:0-8788 GCA_036261085.1 Phototrophicaceae bacterium
CGCCCACCGCGCTTCGTAACTCATCAGAATGGCGACCTCGGCTTGGGGCCGGGTGCGGTCAATTCGTGTGCCGACGCGGGCGATTTCCGCGCCCATCTGCGCCAGTTCTTCATACCGGCGCGCGGGCTGCCCATCGTGCGGCAGGATGCCATCGCGGTGCTGTTCCGCGCCCCAGCGGCAGCAGCGCCACCGGAAAAAGTTGACCCCACATGCGCCATGCGCGATTGCCATATAGGCCCACAGCCGCATCCAACCGGGGCCGGTATCCACTTCCAGCAGCCGGGTGTGCTGTTCAACCGGGAGCATCGTGCCGCGCGCGCCGCGATAATAGTCCAAAATCAACTCCGGCGAACGGGCGGGATAGTGGTTCATCCCATTGAGGTCAATCACTTTCGCCAGCCGGGCATAATCGGTGTGCCGGACAACAAAGGACTGAAAATTGGCGGTCACAAACTTGCCGGGGTCGAGTTCGTGAATCAGGTCACTGCGCCAGCGCGTAAACTCAATATTCAACTCGGAGAGAAAACGCCGGTATTCCAGCGCCAGCTGCGGGCTGAGGTTGGGCAGCGGCACTTCGTCCCAGGTGATGAAATGGAATGACCAGAAATGCGCGCCCCAGGCGGCATTCAGCGCTTCGATAGTGCCGTACTTTTGCTCCAGGTAATGCTGGAAGCGGCGGCGGCAGCGTTCGCAGTAGCAGTCGTTGTTCATGCCGACTTCGTTATCTACCTGCCAGCCGATAATGGCGTCATTCCCGGCAAAATGTTCGATGACGGCGCGGTCAATCCGTTGGGCGAGCTGGATGAATTCGCTGTGACTCAGACCGATGGTATAGCGCCCGCCGTAGTTGACCAGGTGGCCGTCCGCGCCGACATTCCGCACACCGGGGTAACGGTCAAACACCCAGGGCGGCGGTGTCCGCGACGGTGTACACATGATCGTCCTGATCCCGTGCGCCGCCAGCAGCGCGACGGTGTTGTCCATCCAGGTGAAGTCCAGTTGGCCTTCGTGGGGTTCCAGCGCGCTCCAGGCAAACTCGCCCATACGCACGACATTAATGCCCGCCGCCTGCATCATGCGGGCATCAACCGCCCGCCGTTCTTCAGGCCAGTGTTCGGGGTAATACTGCACACCATAGAACATGGTTTTTCTCCTCACAAGGGTTCGGGTGGTTTCCGCGATTGGGGCAGCAACAATTGACCGGAAGACAAGGGGCTAAAGCCCCTTGTCCTGCCTGCAACTTAAGATTAGCCTTTGACGGCCCCCGACATCGCCCCTCGGATGAACCAGTTGCGGAACAAAATATAGATGATGACCAGCGGAATCACGGAGATAAAGATGCCCGTGTAAGATACCTGATAGTTGGTAGTATACGTACCGGTATAACTCTGGATCAACGGCAGCAAGGTGGTGTTGTTGGTGTCCAAATAAATATACGGCCCCATAAAATCATTCCACAACGATGGCAGAACCATCACAGTCAAAGTCGCCATCGGAATCTTCATGTTTGGCAGGACAATGTAACGAAAATATTGCAGACGGTTCGCACCGTCAACCTCGGCGGCATCTTCCAGGTCTTTGGGAATGGTGGAGATGTAGCCGGTATAAATCATGGTTCCCAGCGCCCCGCCCTTAACGTGGAGTAAGATAATGGCAACCAACTGACTGAGGTTACGCGCCGATGACCCCGACACATCATAGCCGGGTATCAAATTCAGCACCCACTGGACGATCACATATTGCGGCAGCAGAATCATCATGAGGGGGATAACCGCACTGAGCAGGTAAAGATTGAAGACGATCACCTGATCTTTGCGCCGCAGCCCGGCCAAACCAAATCCGGTGAGAATGGAAAGGAAATTCAAGCCCATCAGGCTGATAACCGTCACCAGGATCGTGCGTAACAAAGCGGGCCAGAAGCGGCTATCACTCAACAGCACAATCCAACCGCTGTAGACGGAATATGGCGTGAAGTAATCCTTGATCTTTTGTTCCGGGATATTGAACTCTTTGGCAATTCTTTCCAGCGACCAACGCGGCTGAATATAAGCATCATCGGGAATGCCCAGGTCAGCTTTGACTTTGTCCAAATCCAGATTATAAAAGACGGACAGGTTCCCCCACTGATATTGCAAACTCGCTTCTTCCATCGGGGGCGGCGACAGCCATAAATCGGTTGAATGTTTCGTTCCCACAAAAGTTCTGACAAAGAGCGCGTAAAAGGGGAACAGCGTAAACAGGGTATAGACAATGAAAAAGGTGATGATCAGAACTTTTGAGATCCGTTTTTGCCGTGAAAAGCGCGTAACCAGACCACCTTTGCTGACTTTGGTGTTTTTTTGCATCGCTGTCTCCTCAGGTCTCGTATTGGAATCGCTGCCGAATCCGGTGGAGTAACAGACCGATAGCGAACAGGGGGATACCAAGCTGAAGGGCCATTGTTAAACCGACGGCCAAGCGTCCGCGTTGGAAACCATAGGTAAAGAAAATAATCGAAAGGAACGAGGCTTCCTGATTCCCGTACAACCCGCCCAGGGCCACGAGTTCGTCAAAGATGTTAAAGGAACCGATCAGGCAGAAAATCGTGGCAATGATAAAAGAGCCAACCATTTGCGGAAAATAGACATGGATCAGCCGTTCCAGATACGAAGCCCCATCAACGACGGCGGCCTCAATCGTATCCGTCGGAATGGACAGAAGACCCGCCAGAAAGATTGCCATATTGAATCCGGCATAGCGCCAACCGGACAGCAGCGGCAGCACAAAGTCAATTCCCGAAGCCGCCTTAATATCAATAGGTTTATCAATCAACCCCAGTTGTAACAAAAGCAGGTTGGCGGTCCCCGTCGAGCGGGAAAAGAGCATACTTGCTATAAAACCAATCGCCAGACCCGAAAGCATCATCGGGAGATAAATAACGGTAAAGAACCCGCCCTTAAAACCCACTTCATACATCAGCAGGGCCAGGGTGAGGCCAAAGATATAGACCATCGCGTAGTTCAGGAGGGTAAAACGAGCCGTCCGCGCCAGTGCCGGGAGCACCTCGTCTTTGATACCTGGCTCCGTAAAAGCCTTCGTGAAGTTATCCAGGCCCACATATTCCGCTTCCTTATCTACAAAGCTCAGCCTGTCCGTAAACACCATCGGCAGGCCGATAAAAAAAGGCAGGATGGTGAGGCTGACAAACAAAATCAATTGCGGCAAAATAAAGGCCCAATCAATCAGGATCCGACGGGTAGCCCGCCGATCCAGGTATTTTTTTATATTCTCCATCATGAAGCTCCCAATCACCTTATCAGGCTCATTGCTGCCTGTTGCCAAGACCGGCTCCCACACCTCACCGTGTGGGAGCCGTATCAACTACGCCTGTCAGAGCATGTTTGAAAATCAGGTTGTACCGACCTTGAGTGAGAATTTTAGAGACCGCACCTCACCCCCTAACCCCCTCCTTACAAGGGTAGACTTTTAATGTTTGCTCGCCATTTGGCCGCCTGACGTTTAAAACGTCAGACTATCCATCAATCTGGAAACCTCTAAAGAGGTTGAGGACGGTGTAACAACCGCTTTAGCGGTTTAAAAGTTTTACCTCTAGCCTGGGGTTTTGAACCCCAGGCGGAGCCAGCAGCCTCATTTCTTAAAAACCTACCCCTGTAAACTACCCCTCTCCATAGTATGGAGAAGGGGCAACGAGCACAGCGACGACGCGAATGGGGACGCATGTCCCCTGAGCGGAGGGGTGAGGTTACTCGTCAAATCTGAATTTCCAAATGCCCTCTGGAAACCAACACTGGGTAATTGCGGCAGTCAGGGAAGCCGGTTGGCTGGCATTACCCATCCACCTGGATCAAGGCTATTTGGGAAGATTGTAACTTGCCTCAAAGTTAGCCTGCGCCCAATCCAAAAAGTCCTGAACCGTGATTTTACCGGTCATCAGTTCACCGATTTTGGCGGAAGCATTCCCATTATGATCCCAGGTATTGGTCGAGCCAGGGACGGCGTAAGCCCCGGCCTGGGTCTCGGCCCAGTTCGCCGGATCAACAAAATGGGTATTCTCAAACAGACCACCGGGGACATCAATCTCTTTACGGATGCCTTCCCACTGCGCTGCGCCTTCCAGTTCAAGCGGCTGATCCAGTTTGTACACCACCGGCGAACCCGCGCCTTCGGCGCGCATCTTGACCACGTCCGGGCTGTGCCACCACGCCCAGGCTTTCTTGACCTGCGGCCATTCGGGGAGATTCTGGACGCCGTCAATCAGCGCGAACCAACGGAAGGTATCAATTGCGGCGAGGTACTGCACCCAGGTATCCTGTCCGGCGGCGGGTGGGGTGGCCGGGAGACCCAGTTGCACGACGGTAGGATCCGCCGCCAGCGTCTTGTCCCAGAGCCAGGGGCCATGAAAAACCATCACCGATTTCTTGGCGATGTAACTGGCCTCAAAGTCTGCTTCCCACTCGCGCGTCCACCAACTCTCCGGGAAGATGCCCTTGTCATAGGCGTCTTTCAGCCATTGATACACCGGACGCCAGGGCGAATCGGGATCGTTGAACTTTTTCTCACCGCGCCAGCAGGCATTCTGCTGTTCCTGCTGGCCTTCGGGGAAGGCCAGCGCCCAGGCATTCGCCCACACCAGCGGAACCAGCGCGTGCCAGCCCTGATCCAGGAAGTAGTCCACATTGGGGTTCGATTTGGCCCATTCGGTGCCTTTTTCGAGAAGCGTCTGGAATTCTTCCCAGGTCTTGACGCTGCGCGGATCGAGGCCCGCTTCTTCCATCAAATCCTGATGCCAGTGCCAGGTACAAGTCCAGGGGGCCATAATGTCTAACGCGCGCGGGCCGGGGACACCGTAAATTTCGGTGAAAGCATTCTTGATGTCAAATGTCCACCGATCCCACCAGGGGAAATCCTCGTCGCTGAGTTCGCTCAGATTCATATAGAGTTTGTAGGCTTCGATGGGAGTATCGGTGGTCGTGGTGGGGGTCGTTGCAATATGCGGGATATACCCGCCCGCGATTCGGGCTTGCAGCGCCGCATATTCATTTTCATTGACGGCAAAGAGGTTGATTTTGATGCCTGGGTTTTCCCGCTCAAAAATATCCCAGATTTCCCGTTCGATGTTGAGGTATTCGGGCTGGGTCGCAATCACATCCAGGGTGACCGTATCGCCTTGCGCTTTGGCCGCCACCAGGAGGCCGTGAGACGCTAAGACCGCGCCACCAGCTCCCGCTCCCATAAGTTTTAATATTTCACGTCGTGAAAGCGCTTTCATCGTAACACTCCTCATTATTTATTAATAGCAAACTTGTCTGTGGGTGATAAACTACACTTTTCTTGGAGCTGGTTAGCTCCCTACTGCCATACAGGCCTCCTTTGCGCGCATACCGTTACCCTAATTGCTAGTTACCCATTCGACCCCCTCACCCCAACCCCTCTCCCCCGAATTCAAGGGAGAGGGGCAAAAACACCGCCTTTAATTCCCTCCCCGAATTCGGGGAGGGTGAGGGTGTGGTCAAAAATGTGCGGTTTTACAGACTAGCAATCACAATACTGCTACCTTTTCTGAACGAATTTCCTTTTTCAGGATTTTCAAGATAATTGCTCATTTAACGAGTCATTATGAACGTTCATATTCACTCCAAAAAAAGAGTGCGGGAAATGGGCATTGGCTGTCCAGCCCGCTTATCCCTCCGCCAGGGTTTGTTTCACCGCCTCAATCCCCAAACGCAGGCTCGAAAACACCGGCTTTCCGGTGGCCTCGGCCAACACCCGTTCCATGCGCGCCATCGAGCCTTGCGCCAATACAAAAGCGTCCACCTGGGGTTTCAGCCGCAGGGCCGTTTCCAGAATACACTGATCGTGCTGCGCTGGGACGCCGCTCACCAACGCCTCATAAGCCCCGGCGGCCAGCCCTTCCACAATCGTCACCGGTCTATAGAGACGCCGCGCCTGATCCTGCAAGAGGCGCATGGTGGGTTGGAGGGTCGAAGGCAGGGTGGCGATCACACCAATGCGGTCATACTGCTTAACGGCGGCCAGTGCCATCGGTTCATCAATGCGCACAATCGGTATCTCCACGACCTGCCGCCCCAGTTCAACCACTTCGCCAACCGAGGAACAGGTATTCAGAATGACGTTAGCGCCCATTTCCGCCGCGATTTCATAATAGCGCAGCAGTCGTCGGGTGACAGCCGGGGTCACGCGCTGGCTCTTCACCACATCCGCGATCAGGCTGTCATCAATAATATTAATCAGGCGGCAGTTGGGGAGCAGTTCCGTAAAAATCGCCTTCAATGGCTCCGCCAGGCCCTGGCCCGTGTAGATTGCCACCACCATTGTCATTTGGGAACGTCCTCACCGTAAAATTCAGGCAGCCATACACTCATCTCCGATTTTCCGCGATTGTCCCAGGCAAAATAGGGGATAAACCGGGTTTCGATCTCGCGGCTCTGGCGTGGCAGCGCCGGACGGTACAAGTGTCCGGCCCAATCCTGACTCGCCAGCGCGTGAACCGGCCCGCGCAAAACGCGAATATCCGCCATCAGTCCCGCAAAAGAGGCGTCTTTTTCCGGCGTGAAGGCCGCATTGCGCGCCAGACTCACGTCCTGAAGGCGCACACCGGCGGGCAAATCTACCGATTCCAGGCAGTAAATGATGGGGCCGCGCCGCAGCACCAGATGATTGCGCGTTTCTTCCACCAGCGGATTGGACTCCAGAATTTGCACCGGCATCGCTAAGTCGAGTTCAAGGGTATCCCCAGCCGACCAGAGGCGTTCGAGATGGGCATAGGTTCCCGGTTGTAACGCCCCGGCAAATGGCTGACCATTAATGGTCAGCGCCGCCTGAGAACACCATTCCGGGATGCGTAACATCAGCGAGAAATGGGCGGCTTCCTGGGGATTCAGGGTCAATGAAATGTGACCGTCCCAGGGATAATCCGTCTCCTGAACAAGCTGCACGTTCAGGTTTTCGTTTAATTGGATGGTGGCGCTGCTGGCAGCGTAGCTATTGACCCAGATACCGGCCTCCCCCACGCTGTATAAATAAGAACCAACCTGGGCAATCGTGCGAACGATATTGGGCGGGCAGCAGAAACAGCTAATATAGGGTTCCCGCGAGCGTCCCCAGCGCAGTTCAAAGGGGAGATCATCAAGCTGCCGCAGAGTATTGGTATAAAAATAACGTTTGCCGTCCAGACTGATCGAAACCAGGGCGCTGTTATACAGGACGAGTTCGGCCACATCCGCAAACCGCGCTTCGCCGGTAATCGAGAGCATCCGCCAGTTCCACAGCAGGTTGCCAATGTTGGCGCAGGTCTCGTTGTGCGCCGTCACATTGGGCAGTTGATACTCGCGCCCATAGGCTTGATGCACCCGTGTAATCGCCGCCTGGTCCACCGCCCCATCCGGTGAGGCACCATCATACAGCGCGCCGCAGCCGCCGGTGACATACATTTTGGTAGCGGTCACGTTCTGCCAGAGGGTTTCCAGCGTGGCGAGCAGCGAAGCATCGCCGGTCTCCATGTAGATGTCGGCCACCCCCGCATAAAGATAGTTGGCGCGCACCGCATGACCAACGGCGCGATCCTGCTGGCGAAACGGTAGCCGATCCTGATTATCATCGCCGCCGTTATTGACCAAATCACGAATTTCAACGAGATTACGGGCCAGTTCCAGATAGCGCGGCTCGCCGGTCTGGCGGTACATATCCACCACGCCCATGTAATGGGACGGGCAAATGGCATTCCGCGCTAATTCAAGCGTGGCGTTTTTGTAGAAGTTGTAGAGAAAATCGGCGGCGGCGTGGGCCACCGCCATCAAGGTCTGTTTGCCCGTTGCCCGCGTGTGGACACAGGCCGCCGTCATCAGGTGGCCCATATTATAGGTTTCAAAATGCAGCCGTTCCTGGAAGGACTGATTGTTAGCTCCGTTGCGCTCTTCAATGATGACGGGCGTATGAATGTAGCCATCTTCCCGCTGCGAACGCTGAATAGTGTCAATAATCTCATCCATCAGCGTGTCCAGAGTTTCATCATGGGTGACACTGTAGACATGGGCTACCGCTTCCAGCCATTTGTAGAGATCGCCATCATGCCACTTCGGCCCTTGATGTTCGCCGGACTCAAAACCCGCCGCGATCCGAAAATTGGTGTAAGCATGACTGATGTCCGGGTCCCGGAGAAGCGCCCACATATTGGGAATCATCACCCTATGGCAAACGTCGAAGCGCTCCGCCCAGAAGCCATGGGTCAGCCGCACCGCTTCGGCAGGAACGCCCTGAAGTTCACGATACGGGCTGAGCGAAACCGGAATGACCACAGTCTTTCCTCCTCACATCCTGGCCGATCACCTGACCAGCGGC
This sequence comes from Phototrophicaceae bacterium, assembly GCA_036261085.1. Lineage (GTDB taxonomy): Bacteria > Chloroflexota > Anaerolineae > Aggregatilineales > Phototrophicaceae > CFX2. Next base: position 8,359 of record DATALK010000632.1, read on the forward strand.
TTAATCATAGAATTTTGCGCGGCGCGGCGGTTGACTCGCGGGGGACAAGCCGTGCCGGAATCTCGACGATTTGTTGGGGCCGTTTCGGGTCAGCAAAGCGTTGTAACAACAACTGCACCGATAACCGGCCAATCTCCCGTCCGCCAACATCAACGGAAGTCAGCGCCGGAAAGAGATTGGCCGCGACCTGGGTGTTGTCAAATCCGGCTACCGACACATCGTCGGGGATTTTCAAACCATGTAAACCCAGGCTGCGATAGATGCCAATTGCCAGATAGTCATTAACGGAAATGATGGCGGTAGGACGCGGCTGGTACTGGAGCAGCCGATCCGTAGCGGCGATGCTGTCAGCAATGGTTGGCCCACAGTATTCGATCATCGAGACAAGCTGTTTCTCCCCAACAAAACTTTCGTAGGCCCGCAGCCGTTC
>DATALK010000643.1:0-3405 GCA_036261085.1 Phototrophicaceae bacterium
CGCTGATCGCCGCCATGCTGAAAGAATGGAAATTCCCGGAATAAAGACGGGGAAAAGCGTAACACTGAGTCTCAAAGACACAGCGGCACAAAGAAGAAATCAGGGGCGAACCGACAACGGGTTCGCCCTTTTTAATATTTAGTACCGCCGCAGCAAATCCAGCAGGGCCTGGTCAAGCTGGTGGCCGCGAAAATCGGCATAAGCCACATCCTGCCGTCCTGAGTCCAGCACCCCAAAATCGCCGCGAAAATTCCACAGCGCAAAGCCGATATTTTGGCCTTTGAGAATATCCAACACATCCTCCAGCCAGCGTAAGGCCACCGTGTGCGGCGTGAAATGATACGCGCCCATTTCGCCGCAGTGAATCCCGACACCCTGCGCGGCCAGATTCGCCCACTGTTGATAATGGGTTTCCAGCCGTTCCCGATTCCAGGGATCGTCTAATCCCGCCTGCGCGAATTCCGGCCAAGTGGGGCGGGGATAACCCATCCCGTTGGCCCAGGGCGCGAGATAATGGCTGATGCTGCCCGGAATGTACCCCCGGCAGGACTGCGCAATGTCCGGCGGTAGGTGCGGATTGGGTGTGTTGCCGATATTCATGCCATCGGCGATGACCAACCGCTCTGGGTCTACGGCGTGAATGGCGTTCGCCGCTGCCGTGTGAACACGCACGTAATCCGCCTCACTCATGATGTCGTCGCTGACGTTGGGCGGTTCGTTCACCAGATCAAAGCTCAACTGCTGCGCCGGAATGCCGGTGTACCGGCGGGCGAAAATCCCCCAATGTGCGGCAAAGACATCCAGCGCCGATTGATTTTTCCACAGCGATGGCAGTAGGGTGGGTTTGGGATTGATGCAATACCCCGGCGCGGCGTGGAAATTCAGGCAGATGTGAACACCGTATTTTTGCCCCTGTTCAACGATGTAATCTATTTGTTCCAGCACACTTTCCGAGACCGCGAGGAGATCATCACTTTGCGTCCAGATACGAAAATCCATCGGGATGCGGGCGAAGTCAAAGCCCCAGTCCGCCAGCCATTGCAAATCGCTGGCGACTTCGGCGCGGAAAACAGTCTCCGACAGGTTTTGAAAATGATCGCGTTCAAACAAGGGGAGGAGGTTAAAACCCCGCCAGCGCGGGAGAACAGTTTGGGCAGGCATAAGTGGTAAACCCCATTTTTTTGAATGGATTATAGTTCCCTTTCCTATGCCCATTGAGGACACAAGTGGGTCTGTTTTGCACCGCCGGAGCGGTACGGGATGAACTACTGCACCCCCTATCCCATTGCTAAAAGCGTTTGGGATTACTTGGATGGAACGCTGAATATTTTACACTTCCCACGCTTTTGGGAAGCAACCAGCTATATTCCGCTGTTAAGAAGCCTGCCCGTTCGTTGCCGTTGGTCGTTTGACCTGAAGTTACAGCGAAGGGACAGGGGCGAATTTACCTTAAATGGTCATCAATGGCAAGAAATTCAGTGAACGTTTACAATACTTCAGCCGGATTTAGTGGCCTACTCACGGGTTAAAGCTGACTTTACCCTAACGCCTCTAAAACGCTTTTTGATAAATTATTCACAAAACTCAACGCTCCCAATTTAAATCCATTGTATATTGAAAATACAAGAAAGATACACCGAAGCAACAACGCAGCATTAATGAAAAGACCGTGTTGGACACGGCCTTCTCACCATCTTCTTGTAGATACCAACAACATATTCCCCCTCTGTGTTGGGTGAGACGAACATGCACGAGTTCGCCTCACCCCTTTTGATTCTTCATCAGCGAATGGTAGCTGACGGGCGGGAAGCCAGCGTCACCGAAATATCGAGCGTTTCCGTACCATTCCGCAGCACGTTGAGGGTCACGGTCTGGTTAGGAACCGTTTCCCGCGCCAGGAAGGTAATCAGTTCATCCATGCCTTTAACTGCCGTCCCGTTGATGCCGGTGATAATATCAAATTTTTCTTTGGCGTTGGTGCTGGCGAATTGCTGAGTCAGGGCTGCGTCTTGCAGTCCAGCCTGAGCGGCGGGGCCGCCGCTCACCGTTTGCTCGACAATCACGCCGCGCGTGTGTTCCGGCAGCTTAAGCGCCTCAATCATGGATAAGGTGACATCTGTGCCGGTAATGCCGATATAACTGTAATCCACACGGCCATCGTTCATCAACTCACCGACCACGCGCTGGACGAGATTGCTCGGCACGGCAAAACCAATGCCCGCGCTGCTGCCCGATTCGCTCAAAATCTGGGAATTCACGCCAACAATCTGGCCTTGCAGATTCAGCAGCGGCCCACCGCTGTTGCCGGGATTAATCGCCGCGTCCGTCTGGATGACGCCGCCAATCGAAAAGTCGGTCAGGCCGCTGATGATGCGGTTCACGCCGCTGACAATCCCGGTTGTTAATGTCCAATCCTGGCCGAAGGGACTGCCAATTGCCAAGACGGTTTCGCCCACAACCAGTTGATTGGAGTCGCCAAATGTCACCGGAACCAACTGCTCGGCGGGAACTTTTACCGACAGCACTGCCAGATCGGAATTGGGGTCAAGGCCGACCACTTCTGCCGCCGCCAGCGTGCCATCCAGAAACTCGATTTCAATGGAATTGGCATCACTGACAACATGATTATTGGTCACGATATGCCCATCCCGATCCAGCACAAAACCGGAACCCGTGCCGCTGCCGATCACACGGCCATTTGGCCCGGTGGTCAGCACATGAATCGCCACTACAGACGGACTGACCTGCTGGTAAATCTGGGTGAAAAGGTTCGTTGTATCCGCCACCTGGATAAAACTTCCCTGACCCGCTGGCGTCACAACCCCGTCGGCCTGGGTCGAAATGACCGCAAAACCACCGACGGTTAAGACCAAAGCCGCGACCACTACCAACAGATACCGATAAGAAAACCGCAGCCACTTCAACATCATCCACCTCGCTGATTGTTCCTGAAAAGTGGCGGAGGCCGCTCCAGACCTCCGCGCTTGATGCTCGTTTCGAATTTAGACGGAACCGTTAGCTTCGGGTTCGGGGGTCGTATCCGGGGTATCATTGGGCGACTGGGGGAACTGCCCATCATGTCCGCCCCGGCCACCAAAGCCGTTATTCTGCCCTGGTTGTCCGAAGCCATTACCGCGCCCTGGCATATCGGGCATTCCTGAACCATCGCGCTGCCCGCGCATTCCAAAATCCATTCGGCCACCGACGAAGCTGCCCGTGAGGGTCACTTCCTCACCATCCCGCGTGACCACTACCGTGAGTTCCGGCGTTTCCGCGTCGGCCAGATCACTCAGCAGGGTTTCCAGATTCAGATCGGCGACGGCCTGCCCGTTAATGGTCGTGACCACGTCGCCTTCTTTGAGTTCAAACGGGTTGCGGGACGAAGACACGTTGACCACCTCAAAA
>DATALK010000645.1:0-2111 GCA_036261085.1 Phototrophicaceae bacterium
GCGAAACTTTTACTTATGAGTTCACTGTCAAAAATCCGGGCAGCCACATGTATCATTCCCACCACAACGCGGCGGAACAGGTTTCCAGCGGGATGTTAGGCCCTTTCATCATTGAACCTAAAGACAAGTCCCGTGAGCCAGTGGTAGACGCTGATTACAATTTTGTCCTCAACGATACGACCTTAGGCTTTACCATTAATGGTCGGAGTTTCCCGTATACGCAGCCCATTCGGGCCAAACTGGGACAGAAAATCCGCATTCGTTATATGAACGAAGGCTTTATGATTCACCCCTTCCACTTACATGGCATCCCGCAGTTGGTGATCGCCAAAGATGGCTGGCCGCTGGCGGTTCCTTATATGTGTGATACGTTAAATATCGCGCCAGGTGAGCGGTATGATGTCATCGTGGATTGTACTGATCTCGGCCTGTGGGCGTTCCACTGCCATATCCTCACCCACGCCGAATCGCGGCATGGCATGTTTGGCATGGTGACAGTGCTGGTGGTTGAAGAAGCATAACGCGGGTTTTTCTTAAACAGGGCGAGACAAGGGGTTTAAACCCCTTGTCTAAGCGAAAATCTATCGTAAACAAATATTCGGGCCAACCGTTAGGGTTAGCCCGTTTGTTTTCAGACATTAGGGGGCGGGGTCAAATTCGCCGGAACCGTCGGCGGCAGCGGCACCACCACCTGAATTGCGGCAGGAATAACCTGGGCGCGGAACGGCGTTGGCTCCAAGACTTCCCCATCACACTCCACTGTTTGCGGTGGATCGGCCACAACCGTGACTTCTTTCACCTGCCAATGAGGAAACGGGTTAGCGACCCCCGCCGCGCTGGCCGCTACCGAGAACAGTGTCCCCAAATCAACGCTGCGAATGACCACTACATCCAACCAACCATCACTCACATTGATGACCGACTGCAAACTCACCCCCGGCAATCCCAGATTACCAGAGTTCCCCACCATACAAATCACGCCGTCCGTTTCTACCGTCTCCCCATCCAGAGTCAGAGTATAGTGCGAGCTTTGCGCGTTGGGCAGTTCGCGCAGTGCCGAAAGCACATAAGCGAGGCTGCCAAAACGATCTTTTTCCTCCCGCACCGCGCCTTTGGTCGCATCGGCGGCAAAACCAATCATGGCCCGCAGCAGCAGCAGTCGGTCATTGGCCCGGGCCATATCCACCGGAATGAGCCGCCCCTGACCACACAACAGCGCTACCGCCGGTCCTAAATCGCCGGGAATGCCCAGTTCAAGGGACATCACATTGGCCGTCCCTCCCGGCAAAATCGCCAGCGGAACGGAACTGCCGATTAAGCCGTTGGCGACCTCGCCTACCGTGCCATCGCCACCGTGCGCGACTACCACATCGGCCCCGGCCTCAACGGCCTGCTGCGCCAAGCGGGTGGCATCGCCTTCGCCTTTGGTAATAAACACATCCCAATCCACCTTCGCCTGGCGGAACGCATCATTTAGCGTTTTCAGGAAGGGGCGCTCCTGTCCCGCTGCGGGATTGACAATAATATGAACCCGTTTAAACGTCGCGGGTTGTAAGGTTTGCAAGTCAGATTGTTCAGTTGACGCAACCACCTAAAGATCTCCTTTTGCTGCCAGCGCCTCTTATTTTATAGCGGTTGACCTATTAGAACTCCGCATGAGGCCGCCACAAAAGGGCCTAGCTGAAGTGGCTGGGCTTAATCCGGTGGCTCGGTATGAATTGTTACCCGTTCCAGGTGCGGAATAGAAGTGCGCAGCAGCAGTTCCGCCTGTTCCGCCAGGGTATGCGCCGCTTCAACGGTTGTTTGCGGCGATAGAATCACATGCGCCGTCAGCGTCAATTCGCCGTTCGGGGACGGCTGTACCCGGATTTGATGCCAGTCCAGACCGGGGAAACGCGCTTGCAGGAGCGAGAGCGCCTGCGCCGTCACCGCCTCGCACTGCTCCAAATTAGCGGGAACAGCGGCAGTCACAAACGCGGGTTCGATGTGGGTGACAACTTCCACCACCTCCGGCATCCGGCTCTGAACATTGCGCTCCAATTGGCTCACGCGCTCGTGGGCCTCTGCCAGCGTTTGGCCGGGTGGCACTTCCACATGCATTTCCAACACCT
>DATALK010000650.1:0-17784 GCA_036261085.1 Phototrophicaceae bacterium
ATCACATCGAGGAAGATGAAGGAATTTTTGACTGGTCGGGTAATAACTGGTACATTCGAGGCGGCTACCCTGCGGGTTAGTACCGCCTACATGGAGATGTCCCGAAATCAGTGGGACAGTGGGTTGGGTCAGGTCAATAAACCGTGCTGATGGTGTTTGATCGTGAATATCCATCCTGAAAGCCCCTTATTTCGAGATCGTATCAGTTCCGCAGTGATACTTTGAGCAGGTCAATAGTCGAACAATTACTTTTAGAGCGGGTCAGCGTATAGGTACTGCGCGGCAGGTTATAAGGTTGATCCACATACACCGCCTCGCTGTTCTGCACCCGTTCGTTGATTTCGGCCAGCAGACTGGGCATCATTTCGTGGGCGGGATAGGGAGCCGCTTCGTGAATGAGCAGGCCGGTGCGCCCCTGTTCGACATGGGCGACATAATAAGTCGCGTACAACGCCCGCCAGTCCATTACCAGCAGTGCTTCCGACTCAGCGATTTTCGAGAGCGCACATTCGGCGGTCAGGCGGGCTTCCTGCGGACGATTCACCGGATAAACATAAGTTTCAGCGATGAAGGTTGACCGGCCCGTCTGAAGCGCCAACCAGCGCGTCTCCATCAGGGGCGCGGCACAGAGCAGCAGCAGCCCGGCGGCCAGCCCGCCCCCGACAATGGCGCGTAGTCTGGTTGGCCGCACCAGACGTATTTCCCCTGCGATGAGTGTGCCCGCACCAATCCCGGCAAAGATCGCCAGCAGCAGATAAGCCGGTAGGTAAAAAATGTATTTGTCGCCGGGGAAATACACCAGACCAGCGGCGCACGTCACCACCAGCGCAATCCCCAGCAGCGCAAACCGGCGGCGCTGCCGCCCGGCGGCACTTATGATACCCAGCAGAGCCAGTAACAAGGTCGGGGTAGCATACTCGCGGGTGAGATCGTCCTCCAGAAAGGCCCTAAAGGTTTTCCAATAATCCTCATCGGCGGGGATCATCCGGTCTTGCCACTGCGCCCCGGATGCACTCAGCCAGAAACGTTCCAGCACGCTGTCGAGGTCGGTTTCCTGGAGGTTCCAGGCATCCCGCGATGGATAAATGGAAGTTGTAAAAATATTCGTGGGCGTGGGGCGTACATCCATCAACGCGAACAGCAGGAAAAAGACCATCACCCCGGCGATTCCTCCCGCTATCAGCCGGATTAGTTGGCCCCAGTGACCGCGCTCTTCGGGAGAACCCCATAAAATGCCCCACAGCACAAAAATACCGGCGGTTGGCGCGATCAGGATAAGGAAGAGATGGACGCCTAACCCAGCCCCCACGAGAAATCCGGCCCCAAATACCCACCAGCGGCGATGTAGCGGCTGGTGGTGCCAGGTGAGCAGTGCCAGCAGTACGGTGACAATTAAGGCTGTCGCCGGAGTATAAACTTCGGCAATGATACTTTGTGACCAGAAGGTGTACGATAGCAGCAGTACCAGACTGGCAAGCAGCGCCCCCGCGCGTTGGGTATAGTGCCGGGCGATTAGATAGACACTGCCTAACGTTACCGCTGCCGCCACCGCCGAGGCGAAGTTAATCCGCCAGGCCAGCGTGTTAATTGGCAGCAGGCCGATCACGCGGGCCAGCACGAGATATACCGGATAACCGGTGGTATGAGTCGTTCCCCAGGTATAGGCCAGCGTTTGAAACTCGCCGCTGTCGCTGTAGAGGACATCGGGAGCCAGGACGCGGGTATAAACCAGCAAGCCGCCCAGGGCAATTAACAACACAAACCATAAGTCGCGCCGGTCTGGCGCAACCGCAGGCGTTTTTATTTGATTCATCCGAGGTTACACCTGGAGACTACGACCCCGTGACTTGTGGTTCGTAGTCTCACCTTTGCCGGGTCAAGATGTTATTGTTTGACACTGGCCGCCGTTAGACCGGCGATATATTGTTTCTGCACCGAGATAAAAATAATGACCACTGGAATGGTGACCAGAGTCGCCGCCGCCATCGCTGCGCCAATTGGCGGTTCACTACCGGCGGTCACGCCGCCCATCATCCCGGACATACCTACCGGCAGCGTCATTGAGGCCTGGCTGTGTAAGACCGACAGCGGCCAGAGGAAGCTGTTCCACGCACCCAAAAACGTGAGTACGGCCTGGGCCGCCAGCGCGGGGCGGGCCAGTGGCAGAATCACACGCCAGTAAATGCCAAACTCCGACGCCCCATCAATGCGGGCCGCTTCAATCAACTCCGACGGAATCGAGAGCAGGAACTGCCGCATCAGGAAGATGCCCACCGCTGGGGCCATAAAGGGAACAATCAAACACCAATAGGAGTTGGTCCATTTGAGCTGGCTCATGAAGATGAACAACGGCACCAACACCAGTTGGAACGGGATCATCGTTGAGCCGAGCAGCAGCACAAACAGGATGTTGCTGCCTTTAAAACGATACTTGGCAAACCCGAAACCGGCTAACGAGGTCAGGAACAAGACCGCTATGGTGAGCAGTACGGCTACGATGAGGCTGTTGCCGTACCAACTCCAGAACGGCCAGTCATTAAACAACCGGTTATAGTTAGCTGTGGTGAAATTGTCAGGGATAATTGTGGGTGGATAGGCATAAATTTCATTTAAAGGTTTAAAGGATGCCGATACCATCCAGACCAGCGGCGCGGCCACAATGATGCCACCGACAGCGACCACAAAATTCAGCAAGAAGGTATTGATCCGGCGTGCAGTTAAGGATGTGACCATGATTAATCGTTCTCGAATCCCCGGAAGACCCGGAACTGCACCAGCGATAGGACGAAAATCACCACAAACAGGAATAGGCCGACGGCGGAAGCATAGCCGTACAACAACTGACCAATCCCCCGACCATAGAGATACTGCACAATGCTCAACCCCGCGTTCGCCGGGCCGCCGGGTGTATTACTGCCGAAAAGAATCTGGGGATCATCGAAGATTTGGAGTGAACCAATCAGGACGATCACCGAAACAAACAAAACTACCGGGCGCAGGGAGGGCAGGGTGACATTCCTGAAGCGCTGCCAGCCGTTCGCGCCATCAATGGCCGCTGCTTCATAGAGTTCTTCCGAAATGGATTGCAGCCCGGCCAGGAAATATACCGAGAGCAGTCCCGTCCACCGCCAGACCACGATGCCCATCACGGCGATTTTGGCAACGCCCTGGTTGCCGAGCCAGTCAACCGGTAAGCCGCCTAAGGCGACAATAAACTGGTTGAGCAGTCCGTAATCCTTGTTATACAACATCCGAAAAACAAGCGAAATAGCGACTGCCGAGGTCACAATTGGCGCAAAATAGATCGCCCGCCAAAAGGTGCGGAAGCGCAGTTGTTTGGCATTCAGGGCCATGGCTTCCAGCAGCGCCAGGGGAACCACAATAAATAAACTGGCGGCACAGTAAAAGGCGGTATTGCCAACCGATTGCCAGAAAATTTCATCACCGAAGAGCCGCTCGTAATTTCGCAGCGCGAACCACTCCGGCGTCCCCATCGAGTTCCATTTCAGGAAGCCCAGCACCAGGGCAAACAGCGTTGGAAACAGGAAAAAGATTGTGAACAGAATATAGAAAGGTGAAACGAAAAAATACGGTGCGTATTTATCTTGCCGGGGTAATCTTCTTTTGGGAACCGGCAGCGCAATCGAGCCAGCCGTGTCCTGTGTCGCCATCTCCGCCTCCAGAAAACTATTTAGAAAAAGGGTAGGGTGAGACTTTCTCACCCTACCGGCCAGACTTTATGGGGATTTAGAAGCCGAAATCAATGGCTTCCTGGACGGTGCTGACGACTTTATCCACGAAAGCTTCCGGCGTCAGAGTGCCGTCGAACAGCCCTGGCAGATTGTCGCCCAGAGCGGTATTGGCCGCCGAGCCAAACGGGCTTTGATACCAAACCGGGACTTCTGGCGCCAGTTCGGCGTAGATTTCGCCAAGTTTCTGGTTGCCGAAGAAGGGGTCTTCCAGGCTGGTCACGCGCGGATCATTCGCCGCTTCAAACATCGTTGGGAACATGTTAATTTTCTCGAAGCGCTGAATCTGGCTTTCCTTGCCCAGATACATGAATTCCAGGAACTGCCACGCCAGTTCGGCATTCGGGGACTTGCTGTTGATAACCCAACCCGTGCCACCCCAGTTCAACGTCGCAAATCCGCCGCCTTCCCATACCGGAGGCGCTGCCGCTGCCCATTTGCCTTCCATGTCCGGCACACCGGGTTTCAAACAGCAGCTCGCCCACCAGTCGGGCATCACAGTACCAGCCAGCTTGCCTTCCTGGTAAGCGGTGGGGATGGTCGCACCTGACCACACATCGCCGCCCAGAACGACCATGAAGGTGCCATTCTTGATCGCTTCCTGAACGAAGGTGGCGACTTCGATTGCCAGCGGGCGATTGGTTTCGTCGCCCAGAACAAAGTTAGAGTCTTTATCAAAAATCATGCCGCCGCGCTGGTTCAAATACATCTGGAACCAGGTGCCGTCATTGGTGGCAAACGTGAAAGCACTGCCATTTTCGGCCAGCTTGGGGCCGGTTTCGTTGAGAACCTGTTCCCAGGTAGTGGGAACTTCAACACCAGCGGCTTCAAAAACGGCGGGCTGGTAATACAGCACGGAGGCCGTCAGTGAGCTTTCGATACCGTACAGTTGGCCTTCATACGAATAGATCGTCCAGCGGCCTTCGGAGTACTCGGAGCGGCGATCACCAATGCGATCCGTCAGGTCGAGGAAATTGTCCGCGACGATACCGTTCCGCATAAAGTTCGGGAAAGCCCCGCGTTCAATACCGAGCAGGTCTGGCCCCTGTTCGCCCGCCGCAATGGCATTGAGCGCATTGGTCGGAGCTGCCGAGTCAACCGTCGGCTCAAAGGTCAGCTTAACTTCCGGGTGCAGTTCTTGGAACTCAGCCAGCCGCGATTCAAAATAATCAATGTAAAGCTGATCGTGTGTCCACGCCGTCAGCGTTACTTCTTCCTGAGCATTGACGACAGCGCCGACGCCCAGTACGGCCAAACACACGACGAGTAAAGCAACAAACTTAAATTTCTTCACGATCATGCCTCCATATTTTAGATAGCGAATGTTTATTAAACTGTGAGACCCTGAATGCTCTTTGGCTATGTTCTCTCCTTTCACGTTAAAACGGTTAGGATTCCCTTTTGGCCGATAAATCATTTATCAACCGGAATAACCCAGGGGAACGTCCATGCTCAACCGGTCAGAAGGAGCAAGGGCCGCCCGCCATAGGTCACAAATAATCTTTGAATGGACAACGGTTTCGGGGTGGGGCAGCAGCCGTACTGCCAACCGGCACATGGTCGCCACCAAAACAAAACGCGGCCAAGTTAACACCACAACAATGGGTTGATTTTCTGCTGTCGCTAATGGGGATCGGTTTGGCGGGTGGCGAAGGGGGGAAACCTCCCACTCGTCCGCCGCCCAACTATCAGGCGCAATCATCCACTCTTCTGGTAGCGTCGAAATCTTAAACCGGCGCGCTAGAGCGGGCAAAAACACCATCTCATAAAATCCTTAAAAAATTCTTTAGTATCAAGTCTAACACTGTTGTGAGAAACAATACCAGATTCTACTCGTGTTGTCAACGCGCGTCACTGTGTTACAATCTAGGCAAATTAACTGAAAGTTTATTAAAGAGACGTTCCACAAGGGCAAAGGGTGGGTGCAACTGTGTCCGGCAACCAGAGCCAGAAAATGATTACTCAGGATGATGTAGCTCACCGTGCAGGCGTTTCGCGTTCGATTGTTTCTTATGTAATTAATAATGGCCCGCGCAAAGTTTCGGACGAAACGCGGAATCGGGTGCTGGCCGCCATCAAGGAATTGGGCTATCGGCCTAATAAACACGCCCAGATGCTTTCCAGCATGGGGGAGGGGGTTGCCGAGAAATATATCGGCATCATCCTGGCGGGCAATTATATGTTTAAGCGGCCTTATTACGGGAGCATCCTTGCCAGTATGCACGAATGCGCCCATGAAAGTGATTGGCACATTCGTTTTATTCGGGTCTTTGAGGATTTTAACAATCCCGCCTTGTTCAATGAACTCATTCATCCGAATGAAATCTACGGCGTGATTCTGCTGGGGCTGGATAACGCGCTGAAGACGCCTGAAGATTACGCCCTCATTGAACAAATTGTGCAGCGGGTGGAACACGCCGTTTGTGTAGAATGGGAATGGCCGGGCCTCCCCGCGATTCTGTTTGACCGCCACCATGCGGCGTATCAGGCGACGCAGCATTTACTGGCCGCTGGCCGAACCCAGATTGCTTACATTGGGCCGCAGGATAAGCGTGTTTCGGGCTATCAACAGGCGCTTTGGGAAAAGGGGATTATCCCCGATGAACGGCTTTTGTATTATGCTAATGATCCGATTCTGGGCTACGAAAGCTGCGAACAACTGCTGCATTCCGGGTTAAAGATTGATGCGATTTGTTCCGGCACCGACGAAGGGGCAGTGGGTATTTTACACTGTTTGCATCAGCACAATTTGCCCGTGCCACAGGCGGTGGCTGTTGCCAGCATTGATAATGTTGATATTGCCGCTTTTACTATTCCGCCCTTAACGACCATAGACATCCCCAAACGGGAAATTGGACTTTTGACCATCGAAACCCTGGTCTCCAATAATTTTCTTAAAAGTTCTCCGGCAGTTTCCATTACCGTCAAAACCCGGCTGATTGTCCGTGAATCCAGCTTGGTGCGTTAGCATGGGGAAAACAAAACTGCCGCTGTGCGGCGGAGTGACAATGCGGCCTGACAGTGGAATAAACCGGGGCGGTCTGTACCGCCCCGAAACTGTGAAAGTTAGTATTGGACGTGGATGGGCGTGCCAACCTCTACAAAGTTGTAATAGAACCACTCCGCTTCGGGCGTGGGCATATTGACGCAACCGTGACTCATGGGTTGGCCCCAATTGCTGTGCCAGTAAGTGCCGTGAAGGGAATAGCCCTGGTAGAAATACATCACATACGGCACATCGGGCAGGTAATAACCCGGCCCGCTCATGGTTTGCGCGGGGTATTTGACGTAAACGGTATAATCGCCAATGACGGTAGGCGTGGCAGGCAAGCCGGTAGAAACCAGTACATCCCGCACCAGCACACCATCCTGATAAGCGTACACACGCGAATCGCTTAAGTCCACAACGACTTGTTTGCCGCTGTAAATCGTGGGCGGAGCGGGGGCGTAAACCGGCGTGTAGGTGGTGGTTCCATCAACGGCGTTCGCAACACTGACGCTGCCAGTGGGTATGATAAGCGTTTGTCCGGCATAAATCTGGTTGGGGTCGGTCAGATTGTTGGCCTGCGCGATGATCGTCCAGGAGAGGTTAAAACGTTGGGCAATCCGGGCCAGGTGTTCACCGGGCTGCACCACATAGGTGGTTTGTGTTGTGGCGGCGACATTTTCAATCGGCGGCAGGTTAGCGGCGGCGACCTCAACGGGAGCGCCTTCAACGGTCGTGGTTGCCACCGGCGCATTCCAGACGAGAAGCTGCTGGCCGGGAAGCACCCAATTCCGATCAAACAGGTTGTTGCTTTGCATGAGCTGCTCAACCGTTAGCCCGTACATCAGTGCGATGCTGTCCAGGGTTTCGCCGTCCTGAACAGTATGGTAATCCGGCGCTACCGCCACCATCGGATTTTCGACCACTGCTGGCGCCGCGTCGTAATTAGGGATCACCAACTGCTGTCCGGCATAAATCTGGGCGGTGTTGCTGATGCCGTTGGCCTGCGCGATGGCGTCCATCCCGACGCCGTATTGCAGCGCGATACGGAACAGATTCTCGCCCGGTTGAACGACGTGAACAGTTTGTTGGGCGGCTGCCGGAGCGACGATGAGCAGCGCAGCGGCCAACATGAGGGCGATGATGAGTATTTTTCGGGGCGACATTCCACGTTCTCCTGGCTGGTGAGCGATGTTATAACCTTACACCAGGATTTAATCCAGGGCAATTATGCTGGCTGCCGGTTTCTTTATTATGGGTGACATAAAAATTGCTGTAGCTGGCGTTTGCCAGTACAATGAACGGCGTATATCTGCAAGTGAGAGCAAACGCAATGCTGGTACGCGCTTATCGCCTGACGGATAAAGTCGGCGTTGTTCTTCTAAAAAGTAGTGTAGCCCTGGTCGAGACCACCCTAACTGGGCTGGCGCTGGTTACTCAGGGTGTGCGCCGGGGGTTGGCCGCCCTTGTTGGTGGCGTTATTTTCCGGTTGGTTCGCCTCGTGTGGGGCGTGCTGCGCCGAGTTGCCCTGGTCATCTGGGGTATCCTGCGCGCGGTCTTTGGTTTTATTGGTGGGATTGTCCTGTTTGCGCTGGGTATGGGGCGGCGCACTTCCCGCACGGCGGCCTCTTCAGCGGAAAAGGCGGTCACGGGTTCGATGGCGCGCCGTGCCGCCCGCGCCGAACTGGAAGTGGGGCTGACGGAAGACCCGCTGCGGGCGCAAAATCGAGTTTTAAGTGGTTTGCTGGTGGTGCTGCTGCTGGCTTTGGTGGTGGTGGTCTGGTGGGCAACCAATCCCAATAATCGTAGCGGGGTATTCTCCTCCGGCCCGCTCACTGGCCCGCAGGTGGGCTTTGCGAATTCGACGCCGGGGACTCCCGTGCCCACCGTGCCGAATGTAGCGGCAACGTTTGTGCCAACCACAACGCCGCTGCCGCCCATGTTGGAAGTGCGTGGCAGTATCGCGTATACGGCGCGTGAACGCGGGCAGACGGACATTTGGGCCGTGAATGTAGGCAGCCGGACGCCGCTGCGCCTGACCAATAACGCGGCTGACGAACGCGATCCCGCCTGGTCGCCGGATGGACGGCGGTTAGCCTTTGCTTCCAATCAGGACGGTAATTGGGAAATCTACCTGTACGATCTGGCGTCCGGGGCGACGACCCGATTGACTTATGAACTCTCCTTCCAGGGCGCGCCAAGCTGGAGTCCTGATGGCCTATGGCTGGCTTACGAAAGCTACCAGGGCAATAATTTGGATGTGTACGTCGTGCCGATTGATGGTTCTCAGGCGGCGCTGCGCATTACCTCCAATGCCGCGCCTGATTTCGCCCCGGCGTGGTCGCCGGATGGCCGCCGCATCGCGTTTGTGTCACTGCGGGATGGCAACGCCGATCTGTATGTCTTTTCGCTGGATGACCCCAACGACGACGATGTGGCGAATCTGACCAACACACCGATCCGCCAGGAAAATCGCCCCATGTGGAGTCCTGACGGCCAACTGCTGGCGTTCAGTGCCCTGGACGAAGGCAGCGAGAAAATTTTTGTAAAACCGGCGGATAATGTGCCGGCGAGTGCCCAGGTTTTGGAACGCGGACGCACCCCGGCCTGGTCGCCGAACGGGGCCAGTCTGATTTTTGCGGTTGATTCGTTCGAGAGTACGCAGCTCATTGTGACGCCGTTCACCGAGGCCGGACTTTCAACCCTGGTGCTGCAAGTGCCCTTGGGTTCGAGCAGTCCCGTTTGGACAAATACGCCGCTGCCCGCCGCACTGGTCAATTCTGGTGGGCTGGGTCTGGGCGTGGCGCAGTCCTTATTTGTCGAGCAGGAAAACGCGCCCGACGCGGATGGTTTATATAAACTGGATACCTTATTGGGTGTGACCGCGCCCAGCGCCTATTTAAGTGAGCGCGTCAACGACTCGTTTAACGCGCTGCGGCGGCAAACGCTGGAGACCGGCGGGTGGGATTTCCTGGGCGAACTGGAAGATGCTTTTTGGGCGATTGATCGCCCGCCGCAACCGGGGGAAGAACGTCGTAACTGGTACATGGCCGGACGGCAGTTTGGTGTGAATCGTAATCTGATTGTGGGTTTCCCGGCGCGGATGGAAATTGTGCGGGAAGACCTCGATATTAACACTTATTGGCGGGTGTATGTCCGCGTGGCCGACGAGGCCCAGTCCGGCCAGTTGGGTGAGCCGCTGCGGGCGATTCCCTGGGATATTGCCAGTCGTAATCTGGGTGATGTGGAAGCCTATGACCAGGGCGGGCGGTTGAAACCTGCCGTTCCGAGTGGTTACTACATTGATTTTACGCAACTGGCGGCAGATTATGGGTGGGAGTGGGTTCCGGCAGGGACGGATTGGCGGGCGAACATCAACAGTGTGAATTACTGGTTGTTCCGCCAGGCGGGTGATTTGACCTGGTATCAGGCCATGCGCGAGTTGTATCTGGATGGGCAGTTGGGTGGTTTTGCGGCGACGCCAACCCCGACGCTCCCGGCGTTGGAGCCGACCCAGGAATCGTAAAAATGCTGGCGAGCGGTTGTGGCCGCCCGCTTGAGTGAGACGGATTGTGAATGATGCGTAGACAGGGCGGTGGCTTCCCGGCGGTGGTGTTGGTGGCGGTGGCGATGGGGTGTTTTGGCTTTATCGTCTGGAAAAACGCGCAGCCCGTTCCTGCCGTCCGCACCATTATTCCCACCGAACAGCAGCCAACGGCAGACTCCGGCGGCTGGGCGGCGATTTTGCGGGCCGGTTTTGGCAGCGACAGCACCCCCTTACCGACGATTGCGCCGCTGCTGACACCGTTTGTGCCACCGACATTGGCGATCAGCGGCGATACCAATCTGATACCGATTCCTCCCGTAGAGG
Source organism: Phototrophicaceae bacterium (assembly GCA_036261085.1). Taxonomy (GTDB): domain Bacteria; phylum Chloroflexota; class Anaerolineae; order Aggregatilineales; family Phototrophicaceae; genus CFX2. Next base: position 10,607 of record DATALK010000650.1, read on the forward strand.
TCAGCGGCAGCGACCTGAACCCAACCCTCAATGCGATAGTGACGCCGACGCGCCCCGCGCCAACTCCCTTACCGGCGGCGACGGACGACCTCTCGATTACGGCGCAGTCGGTGACTCGTCCACCATCGGTGTGGCAGCCGCCGCCCTTGATGCCGCCCATCTCCCGCGACCCGTTAGGCCGCGATCATTACTGGTTTTCGCGTCCGGTAGATTCCAACGCCACTAATTTTGCGCTGTTTTCCTATCCTTATGGTTCGCGGGGGCCGGAGGATACTAATCCTTGGCGTGTCCATAATGGAATTGATATGCCGAACCCTATCGGCCAGACGGTGCGCGCGGCGGGTTCTGGCACCATTATGTGGGCGGGCAGCGGTTTCCAGAATACATCCAGTTACGGCAATGCCATTTTAATTCAGCACGATTTTGGTTATCGTGGGCAGTCTTTATATACACTGTATGCGCATCTATCGGCGGTGATGGTTGCACAGGGGCAGATGGTGAATGCGGGGGATCCCATCGGTTTGGTGGGGAATACCGGGCGGGTCAGTGGGCCGCACGTTCATTTTGAGGTGCGCCTGGGCGGTGATCGGTATGGCAACACTTATAATCCGCTGCTGTGGATGGTTCCTTATGTTGCGCATGGGGTGATTGCGGGCCGGTTGGTGGATGGGCGGGGTAATTTGCTGGAAGACCAGACCGTTACTGTGCGGGATTGGCGCACCGGCCTGATTACCGATTCGATTACCACCTATATCTATGAAGATACCCCGTCGGACGTGAATGCCGACCCGTTGTGGCAGGAAAATTTTGTAGTAGCGGATGTCCCTGTCGGACGTTACGAGGTGGTGGCTAACATAGACGGTTTGCGGGTCTCCAAAATCATTGACGTCGCCGAAGGCACGACGAGCTTTGTCGAACTCACCCCGGTAGAACCCGCGACCCCGCAGACACCGTAGTCCAGCCGTCAGGTAGGCGTCTGGCGATAGTACCGGTTATTAGCTACACTTGCCGCGTCAGGTATTGTTTGTAATTTTCAGTCAGGAGCAATCTTAAATGTTCCCTCAATGGTTTAAAAACGCTCTGCGGTCTGGTTTGCCGCTGCTCATCATTTTGGCGCTGGCTGTGTCCTTAGTGGCCGCGCAATCGGACGCCGGGCGGACGCTGACGCCCGGTGTGGTCACGGTTGGCACGTTGGACGCGGAGAATCTGGCGCAGGTTTACACCTTTTCCGGCAGTGCGGGCCAGCCGATTCAACTAACCGTCACCGGCGCGGCGGATGTGGCCCTGCTGCTGACGGATGCGGCGGGTAATCCGCTGGCCCAGGCGGTGGCTGAGGGCGAAACCCTGGCTTTGCCGGATGTGGCTTTGCCCGCTGATGGCCTCTATTATGTGACGGTTTTGCGGGTTGGCGGCGCGACAACAGCGGTTTCCTTCCAGTTAACGCTGGCTTTAGCGGCGACGGGAGCGCCTGGTGCTCCCACTGCGGAGGCAACCGTAGCGGTGACACCGGAGGCGACCAGTGCGGCGACTGCCGAAGCCACCGCACCAGTGGGCGGTTTTGTCCCGCCGGGTGAACTGCTGACTTCTACCGGTCTCCAGGTGGCCTTAACCTGGAATGCAACAGCCAATCTGGATTTGGAAGTGCGGGACCCCATCGGTGGCAGCCTGTATTTTGATACCCCGACTTCCAGCAGCGGTGGGCAGTTTGGCGTGAATGTTAACAGCGTTTGTGCCACAGCAACGGCGGAATCGCCGACGGAAACGGCCAGTTGGCCGGCGGGTGTCGTGCCGACGGGTAATTACGAAGTGCTGGTTTATTATCAGCCGTTGGAAGATTGCCCGACTACAGACCCGGTCTCGGTCATTATCAATGCGACAGTGGATGGTGTGGCGATTGTGCCGTTTATGGGAACCCTGCGCCCCAATCAGGTGTACATTGCCAGCTTCCGCGTGAATACGGATGGCACTGTTGTGACGGGTTTAAGCGGTGTGAAGGTGGATCCGCCGGTAGTGCAGCCTGCCGCGCTCCAACTGACCCCGCAGCCATTGACGTTTAACGCGCCGGTAGCCGGGGCAATTACCAGCAGTCAGCCGTATCAGGCGTACAGTTTCAGCGGCCAGGCGGGCGATTTGGTCTCCGTAGCGCTGAACGCCAATTCCGGCAGCCTGGACCCGCTGCTGCTGGTGGTAGACCCGAACGGTAATCAGGTGGCGTTTAATGATGATGCCAGCGATGGCATCACGAATTCGCTGGTTGCCAATTTGTCGCTGGTTCTGAGTGGCGACTATACCATTATTGCTACCCGTTACGGTCAGGATATTGGCGGCACGGAGGGCGGTTATGATGTCACCCTGACCGGCGCTGTTACCGAAGGGGTTGTGCCGGATTTCCCGGATTTGCCCAATGGTGCTTTAGAGGTCAGCCTGCAATGGTCAACGGCAGCGGACATCCAACTGCTGGTGCGTGATCCGCAGGGTAATTCTATTTTTGATGATAATCCCCGTGTGCTGGCGACGGGCGGGCAGTTGGCGGCTGATGGCAACGTTAACTGCCTCGCTGCCGTGGGCAGCCCAATTTCCTACATCTACTGGCCGGAAGGTCGTTTGCCGAATGCCGGGCCGTATGAAGTGGAAGTCTGGTATCAGAACCAGTGTAATGCGCCCAATCCTACCGCTTCCTTCGTGCTGAATGTGGTTGCCAACGGGCAGCTGGTTCAATCCGTGACCCAGGCATTGCAGCCGACGGAACGTTATCTGACCAGTTTCCTCATCAACACCGATGGTACGATGACGGCAGGCGAGGGCGGCATTTTTGGTACGAGTCAGGTTCCCGATGTGGCCTCGCTGGATTACCTGTCGCAGGTTGAAAGCGCGCGCGTGATTGCCAGCGGCGAGACCGTCACCGGCAGTATTCGGTTGAATCAAAAATTTGGCGTCTACGTCTTTGATGGTGAAGCGGGCGATGTGGCGACCATCAGTCTGGAAGGCTTGAACGGCACACTCGACCCGGTGGTTTTCCTGGTTGATCCCAATGGCGTCCAGGCGGCGCAAAATGATGATGCGAACCGGGACACCACTAACTCCCTGATTAACGAATACACCTTGCAAGAAGACGGGCGCTACATTATCATAGCAACCCACTTTGGCGCGCGTTTTGGCGTCACTTCCGGGGATTATCGGCTAACTTTGCGGTTGAATTAGGCTCAAAAAGCGTTACAATGAAGGGGCAAGCGCGAAGTTTGCCCCTTGTCTTGATTAAGATCGGCAGCCAAGATTGAGAGCTATCATCTAATGAAATTTCGTTTTGTCATTCCAGGTTTAGTCATCCTGGCTTTATTTGTTGCTGCGTGTTCTCCCCCTCCCGTTTTACGCAATGAAAAACTGCTCAACGACACCAGCTTAGTCAGCAGCGAACCCTGCGCCGCGCCCTGCTGGAATGGGATCACGCCGGGGGAAACGGGCTGGAGTGATGCGCTAACCATTGTTGAGGATGATTCCAGCCTGACCGACCCGGAAGTGCAAAATGCGCAGGAAGGCCCAGCGGTGGGGGCGCGGTGGAGTAAGGTTGATGGGGATGCCTGCTGCCAGATGGTGAGCGAAAATGGCGAAACGGTCAGTTATATTTCGCTGAGTTTCGCCCCCGAAATGACGGTTGAACAGGTTCTTGAGACACACGGTGAACCCACTTACGCGCTGGGGGTGCCGGTTACGGACGATCAGGCCGCCATCTACCTGTTTTATCCTGAGAAGGCGTTTATTGTGGTGTCTTTTGTGGCCGGGGCGAAGGCCGAGCTGAAGCCAGAGAGCGAAGTTATTGGCGCGTTGTATGCCATCGCTGAAGATATGGATTTGACGATTAAGACCAGTAAACTCCATACCTGGGAAGGGTATGCGCCATTTGCTACCTATAGCCAGGAAGCACCCGATGCAGATTTCGAGGTTACACCGTCAGTGACCCTGACGCCAACACCCGCCAGTTAATATTGTCAGTCAATCCACGCGCCACGACAGGCCGCGTGAAACAAACCAGAGGTTAAAAGGAGCAAGGCAAGAGTATGAGTGAACAAGTCGGTACAAATGTGCCCAAGTCTTTGGGTGATCTGGTGCCGCGCCAGGAAATCAAAGGCACCGTGAAGCGCCTGGAGTTATACGGCGCTTTTGTAGACATTGGCATTGGTCAGGATGCCTTGCTACATATTTCTCAACTGGGAAAACCAAACGTTCGGAATGTTGAAGATGTCGTCAAAGCGGGCGATGAAATCACGGCCTATGTCCTGAAAGTGGACAAGGAAGCCGGGCGCGTGGCCCTGTCGCTGGTGCGGCCACCGTCGCTGTCCTGGGATGATATCCAGGAAGGCATGACCCTGCAAGGCAAAGTGACCCGTCTGGAAACTTACGGGGCGTTCCTGGACGTGGGCGCGGAACGGGATGCAATGGTGCATGTTTCTGAACTGTCCAGCGGCTACGTTAATTCACCTTCGGATGTAGTGAAGGTGGGCGATGTCGTCGAAGGCCGCGTGATTAAGATCAACCGTAAGAAGCGCCAGATTGACATGAGCCTGAAAGCGCCGGAACAGGCCGCTATCCGCAGTATTCAGGCCGAAGTCGCCGAAGAAGAAGGCGATTTGCCGACGGCGATGGAACTGGCCCTGCGTCAGGCGATGGGTGACAACAAGGGTGGCCGCCGTGACCGCGATAAAGACCGCAAACGGGACAAACGCAAGTACGAGATGGAACAGGAAGAAATTCTGTCTCGCACGCTCCGCAGCCATTCCAAATAAGCGGTTGCATCAGGATCTAAACCATCAGGGCGACTTGCTGTCGCCCTGATTTTTATCTTGCCTGCCGGACTCTGGTCACAGTTTTGCCGTGTTTGGATTTAATTAGTCCGCAAAGACCGCACCAACCGCACCGTAGACACCACAAATAAGACAGTCATTACCGCTTCATGGGTCAGACACCATTCACAGAATGCCTGGAGAATGGCGGCTTGTACATACACCAGATACATGGAGTAGATAAAGCCAAACAGGGTGAGGCCAAACACCAGGATCAGGCCATAATCCCGCAGCAGGGCCAGCCGGTCTTCCAGCAGCAGAATGGCTCCCAACAGCAGATACATTCCTAACCCCAGATAAGCTACCGGAATTCCGGCAAGTTTGCTATAGACGCTGTTTTGTACCGCGCCGCAGTCAATCCACTGCACCCCTTCGGCACAGATGGGCGATTTCCCGATTGTGCCCGTGTAGCTGAGATACCCGGCGATAATCACCCCCGCGACGACCAGCAGCAGGGACACCAGGCGTAAACTGTCCCGCTTTTGGGCTGTGCGGAAAAGGGCCGGTTGCGTCAACTTATGGGTTGTCATCGAAAATTTGCCTTTCTAAGTTGCTGCGCCAATAAAATTTTATGGTTTTTGCGGTTAGTTCGTCCGCAAAAATTGAACGAGCCGGATAGTAGCAACTACAAACAGGAGCGCCATGGCGGCTTCCTGTCCCAGACACCAGACGCAAAACGCCTGCAACAGCGCGGCCTGCACGTAAATCAGATACATGGAGTAGATAAAACCAAATAGGGTGATACCAAAAATCAGCGTAATGCCATAGTCACGCAGTAAGGGTATCCGGTCTTCCAGCAGCAGCATGGCTCCCAGCAGCAGGTAAGTGCCTATGCCCAGGTAAGCAATTGGAATCCCCGCCAGTTTGCTGTAAGCGCTGCTTTGCACCGCGCCGCAGTCAACCCCTTGAACCCCTTCCACACAGACTGGCGATTTTCCAATCGTTTCGGTGTAGCTGAGATAGCCGGAAATAAATAAACCAACAGCGACCAGCAGCAGGGAAATAATCACTAACATATTCCGCTTTCGCGGCGTCGAAAAACCCGCAGTTTGGGTTGTAGCCATAGCTATTTCACCTCATGTTGTGGACACATAACGGAGTAAACGAACCGGTAGGATCGTCCCGGCAGGCATAAAGGTGGTCTCTTCCGGCACGATCAGCAGGCCATCAGCCTGCACCATAGACATTAAGACGGCTGAACTCTGGTTGGTGGCAATGCGCGCGACTAGCTGCCCGCCTTCATCCACCAGTTTCACCCGGAGGTAACTCCGTCGGCCATCCGATTGGATGTCTTCACTGATTGCCGCTGTTACCATATGGGGACGGTCAGGCCGGTTTCCCAGGCGGCACACCACGGGCCGCACAAAAATATCAAACGTTACCATCGCGGATACCGGATTACCGGGCAGTCCAAAAAATGGAATCCCTTGAAGCTGGCCGTAAGCCAGTGGTTTGCCGGGCCGCAGGTTAATTCGCCAGAATTCGATGTGGCCGAGTTCTTCCAGCACCGTGCGCACAACATCAAACGCGCCCACCGAAACGCCAGCTGAACTCAAAATCACATCAGGGTGTTGGTCAAGCGCTTCGCGGAAGCGGCGGCGTACATCGTCCAGCGTATCTTTAGCGGTGGGAATACACAGTGGAATGCCGCGATAGCTCAGCACCTGTGCGGCCAGGGTGTGGCTGTTGCTGTCTCGAATTTTTCCCGGTTGCAGCGCTTCGTGAATTTCAACCAGTTCGTCGCCAGTGGACACAATCGCCACGCGCGGCTGTCGGGTCACCGGTACATAGACATAACCAAGCGCGGCCAGCACACCAATTTCCTGCGCCCGCAGGATTGTGCCAGCGGGCAAAACCACCTGACCGGAACGGATGTCCTCGCCCATCTGTCGCACATAATCGCCGGGTTTGACACCCGTAAAAATCTGGACGGTGGGGGCCAGACTATCCCGACTGCCAGGTGTCCATTGGCCGTTGGTTTTTTCGACAGGCACTATCGCATCAGCGCCAGGGGGCAGAGGCGCGCCGGTCATAATGCGGGCCGCTTCCGCCGGGCCAAGCACCTGCTGGGGAGCCGTTCCGGCGGGGATGTCCTGGGTAACGCGGAGCTGCACTGGCGCGGTAGGGCTGGCTCCGACCACATCCTGCGCGCGCACGGCAAACCCATCCATGCTAGAATTGGGGAAAGGTGGCAGGTTGGTTTCCGCGCGAATATCTTCCGCCAGCGCGCGGCCTAAACTGTCCAGCAGTTTGACTCGTTCGCCGGGCAGGGGGGTAATCGCGGCTAAAATGCGTTTAAGGGCTTCATCAACACGCAGCAAATCAGTCATTTTTAATGAA
>DATALK010000653.1:0-2231 GCA_036261085.1 Phototrophicaceae bacterium
TGTACCGTGTTCTGTTTTGTTTTGGCTCAGGTATGGATTGCGTGAAATTCCCGCTCTGTGTCGGGATGAGCTAGGCCGCCGCTTAAACATCAGTCCCAGCCGGAATTCAAACAAATCAGCCCAGTTTCGGGTTCAATACCAGCGGACGCCACCAGTGGCGTCCCTACATAACCGCCTGCGCCTGCTGATTCCGCACCTGGACGATCTGCGCCAGAATAGCTAAGGCGATTTCCTCCGGCGCTTGTCCACCCAGAGCCAGCCCCACCGGGCCATAGAGCCGGTTCACCTGATCTGCGCTTAACCCGGCGGCCAGCAGCCGTTCGCGGCGCTCCGCCTGCGTTTTACGGCTGCCCAGCGCGCCCACATAAAACGCCGGACTCGGCAGCGCAATTTTGAGCGCCGGATCATCCAGTTTGGGGTCGTGGGTCAACATCACCACCGCGCTTAACGGGGACAATTTCACCTGCTCAAACGCCGCCTGCGGCCACGCCTGAAGCAACCGGTCAACCTGCGGAAAGCGTTCAGCACTGCCAAAAGTCTCACGCGGGTCAATCACAATGGTGCGCCAGCCCAGCGTGTGCGCCAACTGCGCCAGCGTGACCGCGATATGCACCCCACCAACCATAACAATTTCTAGCGGCGGTGCGGTCACATCCAGAAACACTTCAAGTGCCTCGCCAGCCAGGGTACGCAAAGCCGACTGCCCCGTGTGCATGGCCTGCTGCGCCGCCGCTACCGCTGCCGCATCCAGTTTTTCGCCGAACGTACCCAACACCGGCCCGTCCGCGCTGACGACGATTTCCCGGCCCAAGAGTTCCGGCGCGCCGCCGCAAATCGTGACCGTTACGGTAACACAATCGGCAGCCAGTGCTGCCCGCACAAAATCAAACTGCGCCAGATTAAGCGGTTTCACCAGCACATCAATGGCCCCACCGCAGGCCAGCCCCACCTCCCAGGCAGCCTCCTGGGTCACGCCAAAATGCAAGCGCTGCGGTTGGCCGGTTTTATGAACCTGGAAGGCGGTTTCAATGACCGCCCCTTCCACACACCCGCCGCTGACCGACCCCGCCACCTGACCACTGGCCGTCACCGCCAGCTTAGCCCCCAGACGGCGCGGGGATGATCCCCACGTTTGAATCACAGTCGCCACCGCAATGGTTTCGCCTTGCGCGCGCCAGCCTTCAACGGCGGCTAAAATTTCTTTCATAAACTTTTCCCCTCAATTGATCTATTGGCTTAAACGTGCCCGGCATTCCTCCAGCCAGATTAGAATTGACCCCAACTGGCGCACCCGCAGTTCCAGCCCTAACCGGTTAAAAACCTGTTCCGGCGGGAGTTCGTGCAGCCGCGTTTGCAGCCGCGCTAACCCGGCCTGTGTTTCCGCCCGCTGGGTTTCGATCAGCCCGGCGGCGGCTTCCGGCCTGATCCGGTAGACAAAGTACAACCGCGTCAGAAATTCAACCCGAATTGCGCGGGAGCTGAGTTCGGTGGGGGTGTTCAGCCAGCATTCAAACCGCGCGCGTCCGGTGGGTGTCAGGCTGAAGCGGCGGCGCGCCGGGGATTTTTCCTGCGCCTGGACGGTTCCAATAATGTACCCCTGCGCTTCCAAACGTTTGAGGATGTTATAAGTCTGGCTCAGGCTGATGTGCCAGATGGATCCAAGTTCGGCCAGCAGGCGTTCGTGTAAATCATAACCGTGAGCGGCCTGCTGGTTTAACAGCCCCAATAAAACATATTCGGGTGATAAGGTGCTGGCGGCTGGTTTTTTGCTCATCATTCCAAGACCCGTCTCCGATCAACCAGCCGCCGTTTTGCCATCGTGGCGGGAATGGTTGCCACCGGGGCCACCTGCACGACACCGGCGAACCGCTGGCTAACCGTTTGAACTACCGTGTTTAACGCCTGGTTGTCGGTCAACTGCACCTCAATTTTTAAACAATCATGCCCCTGGTCATGGGTAACTGCCGCCGCAAAATCGAGTACTTCCGGGATCGAAAACAGGATTTCATCCAGGTCAGCCAGCGTCAACCGCTGCGCCCCAATGGTCACTCGCCCGTCCAGTCGGTGGGTGATGTGCGCCAGCGTTTTAAGCTGTGTCCCGCAGGGACACGCACCGGGGATAAACTGGCTGACGTCGCCAGTACGGTAGCGAATCAAGGGCATTCCGTGCCGGGTCAGCGTTGTAAATACCACCTCCCCCGCTGCACCCTCTGGCAGCGCTGCGCCTGTGT
>DATALK010000655.1:0-1982 GCA_036261085.1 Phototrophicaceae bacterium
CGTATTCGTATCCGAACTGGCGGTAAAAATAGGGGATGCCCTGAATATGGCTCAGATCATATGCACCTTCGCGCAGCAGTTCTTTATGGCGGGTCATTAAAGCGCGCACCAGGCCGCGACTGCGGAATTCTTCCAATGTGCCGCAGATGCCCATCTCGCCGGAGCGCAGTTCAATGCCGTCATAGCGCCAGCGCCAGGGTAGCAAACAGATCGAGGACACGATGCGCTGCGTCGCGTCCTCCTCCACAAACAGCCAGTGTTCGGGGCGCGTGTGCGGGTGCTGCAAAATCAACGTGCGGGCCATGACTTCCACGCCGGGGCCATGAATGATTTTGTTAAAAGCGGCAATCCGTTCGACATCTTCCAATGAGCCGACGGATTTGAGCGTCAAACCCTGACCGAGGGATTTGACATAAGGAATCGTAGCCGTAAACATGGCGTCACCTTTCGGGATGGTTATTCAATTAGAAGCTAGGGAACACAAACACCGGGCGTGAACGGCCAACACCGCCACGCGAAGAACAGGTTATAAGGGGTGCCGGGGGAACCGGCTTAGAGGACTTGCGCTTGTAAGTTCATCATAGGCCACAAATAGTAATAGATGGTCACGGAGGTGTCAACGGTGAAGATGAGTCCAATTCACCGCGCGGCCTTATTGAGCAGCAGATGACCAGGGTTTATAATGACCCTACATTCATTATGCGAATTAACCGCTGAATCGCGTAATTCGGTCAGGGCGCAGCCCAAATCGCCCCGGCCATTTTTTCACAGCAGTGATATTGGACCTGTTATGACCACCCTCTCCCAGGCCGACACCGGCCTCCAAACGAACACGCTGGCCGCGCTGCGGTATCCCAACTTCCGGCTGTACTTTGTCGGCCAACTGATTTCGCTGTCCGGTTCGTGGATGCAGATCATCGCGCAGGGTTGGCTGGTCTTCCAACTGACCCAATCGGAATTGTGGCTGGGGCTGGTGTCCTGCGCCGCCGGAATTCCCGCGCTGGTGTTGTCCCCGTTTGCCGGGGTGTTGGTAGACCGTTTCCCGCGCCGCCGGATTTTGCTGTTCACCCAGACCGCGCAGATGGCGCTGGCGCTCACCCTCTCCGTGTTGACCTTTACCGGACTGGTGCAGGTCTATCACGTTCTCATCCTGGCCTTTCTGCTGGGCATCACCAACGCGCTGGATGCGCCCTCGCGCCAGACCATTATCATTGATCTGGTGGGCCACGACGACCTGACCAGCGGCATTGCTTTAAATTCGATTATCTTTAACGGTTCCCGCGCCATTGGCCCGGCGGTTGCGGGGATTGTCCTGACACAAGTTGGCCCGGCGTGGTGTTTTTTCTTCAACGGCCTGAGTTTCCTGGCGGTCATCTTTATGCTGCTGATTATGCAGATGCAGCCGATTATCAAACCGACGGGCCGCCTCGCGCCGATCCGGCGGCTTAAAGAGGGGCTATGGTTCTCGCGGCGGCATCCCACGATTGCGCCGATTCTGCTGCTGGCCGTCGCTGCCAGCCTGTTCACCGGCAATCTGATGACGCTGTTCCCCGCCTTTGCCGATACGGTGCTGAAATCGCCAGCGGAGGGCTACGCAACCATGAGTACCGCTTTTGGTCTGGGCGCTGTCGGTGCGGGCGCGCTGATGACCGTGCTGGGTAAACGCTTTGGCCGGGGGCCGGTTATCACGGCGATGATAGTGATAGTCACCCTTCTCAGCCCTTTGATTTCCCGCTTGACCACCATCGAAAGTGCCGCCGCCTTCGCAGTCATTTTCGGTTTTGTGCTGATTCTGCAACTCGTCACGATGAACACCCTGCTGCAAAGTGTCGTGCCGGACGAGTTTCGCGGGCGCGTCCTGAGTTTATATACGCTGACCTTTTTTGGGGTCGCGCCTTTCGGGGCGTTGGGGCTGGGCGCGCTGGCATCGGTTATTGGCACTCCCGCCGCGATGACCATCTACGCGCTGGCCGGTGGGCTGT
>DATALK010000660.1:0-6608 GCA_036261085.1 Phototrophicaceae bacterium
ATGGCCTGGATAATATGTATCGCTGGAAGGATACCATCGGGCCGATTGAGACCCGCCGGGAGCAGTTCAAAGGAGATCAAAATACCGCCGCAAACCGGAATCGAATTACCTTCCAAGCCGGTTCCCACGCCCCAGGGTGTAACCGGTATCCGGCCTGCGTTCGCCAACCGGAGGACATCCGCTACCTGCTGGGCGCTGGTCGGCCAAACCACAACTTCCGCCGGATGCGCCGTGTGCCGGGATTCGTCTTTGGCGTGTAAATCCAGATCGGCCTGGGTCGTACTGGTGTTTTCCACCCCAACAAGCATCTGTAATTGTGCGATAATTTCCGGTGTTACGGGATTAAATGCGGTCATGGTTTATTACCTTTGGTTCCCAATTATTCCGGCACAATCATACCCTGATTAGCATTTCACCGGCTATGCCTGGTCTGCCCGCTTCCTGAACATTTTGTAATTTTTAAAACCGCCAATTTCCGCTATACTGCCCCTATTTATGAGGGGTGGTTATGAACCATTTCCGCGAACCCGTCAATGGCTTCACACATCTGGCCGGGGCACTGTTGTCCGCGCTGGGCCTGATTTGGCTCATCGCTGCGACCTGGGGCGAAACCGCCAAACTGCTGTCGGTTCTCGTTTATGGTCTCTGTATGATGGCCCTGTACCTCGCCAGCGCGACGTTCCATCTGGCAACCGGCTCGGAACGGCGGTTAAAGTGGCTGCTGCGGTTTGACCATGCCGCAATATATCTGCTGATTGCCGGCACATACACGCCGTTTTGCTACAACATGCTGGAAGGCGCTTGGCGCTGGGGCATGTTAGCGCTGGTGTGGGGCTGTGCGATGGCGGGCATCGTTTACAAACTGCTACGGTTGCAGGCCGGAAGCCGCTGGTCACTGATTTTCTATGTGCTGATGGGCTGGTTAGGGCTGCTGGTACTGCCCCAGGCGTTAGCGCGCCTGCCAGTGGGCGCGATTCTGCTGATCCTTGCCGGGGGCGCGGCTTATTCCATTGGCGCGGTATTTTTTGGCCTGCAAAAACCGAACTTTCACCGGTATTTCGGCCATCACGAATTGTGGCATGTGTGTGTCCTGGCTGGGAGCGCGTTCCATTTTATCGCCATTATGGCCTACATTGTCTAAACCTATCGGTCTTCGCTGGCCGCCTCCACACGAACACTAATAATGACAGAACTTGTCAGACCTTCGGGATGGGTTTATCATTCTTCGACGGTGGGGGAATAAAAAGACCGTTAGTTTGTGAGAAGATGAATGACCGAAAACAACCATTGGAATGAGCCGCCGATTGATCCCCTGGCAGATACCAATCCATCACTATCTATAAAACCGGTTCAAATACAAGACACACCGCTGGCTGGTTGGCGTCGGGTCGTCGGGTTATTGAGTCTGTTAGGGGCAGCGGGTTTGACCGTTGCAACCACGATTATCCTGATGACACCGAGCGATACACCGGTTGGGCCGCCACCGGCAACCGCGACGATTGCCACCGACGATACCGTGACGATTACCCTGATGCCCACACAAGAAATCCCGACAATTGAGGCTACGGTTGAAATCCTGCCGGGAATTATCCCAACCCTGAATCCTGAGCTGGCGGCGGCGCTGCTCAATCAGCCACTTGTACCGTTGCATGAACGTTCGGCGCTGGTGGTGGTGCGCAACAATTACAACCCGTTTACCATCGTGCCGGATCGCCCCCGCACCGAGGTGATTCAATATACGGCGGTGCAGGGGGATACGATTTACACCATCGCGGAACGGTTCGGCTTAAAGCCGGAGTCTATCGCCTGGTCGAATTCGCGCAGCATCATTCGCGTGTTACGCCCTGGCGATGTCATTAACATCCCGCCGGTAGATGGCGTTTATCATCAGGTGGTGGGCAGTCGCACGATTGCCGAAATTGCGGCCAGCTTTCAGGTCAGTGATCCGTATGTGGTGCTGGATTCCGAATACAACAATCTGTTCGGTGTCATGCCGGAGACGGTGCTGCCCAGCGGAACCTGGGTTTTTATCCCTGGGGGACAGGCCGAACAAATCACCTGGAATCCCGGCGTCCAGGTTGAAAGTAGCAGTGGGGCGCGTTCGGGGTATGTGTCCGCGTTTGCTCCCGGCGACCCCGGAAGCTGCGGCCAGATTAACAATCCTGGCGGCGGGGCCAGTTGGGGCCGCCCACTCAACGGTTATACTTTTATGCGCGGGTTCACCTCCTGGCATACCGGCGTGGACTTAGCTGCATCGGAAGGCACACCGGTTTATGCGGCCAACAGCGGCGCGGTGATTTTTGCCGGGTGGAACTCGTGGGGTTATGGCTATACCGTCGTGCTGGCACACGGGCCGTTCCTGACCCTGTACGGCCACCTCAGCCAGATTAGCGTTGGCTGTGGGCAGTTAGTATCCGTCGGTCAGGTGATCGGTGGAGTCGGTAGTACTGGTAATTCGTCGGGGTCACATCTGCATTTTGAAATTCGCAGCGGGAACACCCCGACAGACCCCAACGCGACTATCGGTTTTTAGATAGATCGGGTGAGACATGGTGTCTCACCCCTTTTTATACCAACGAGGATTAAATGTTAAAGGTTTTAAGTCTGTTTGTCGTTTTGGCCCTGCTGGTATCGGGCGCTGCGGCCCAGGATACTCCAGCGATTGCACCGCAAGGTATCGAAATTGAAGCCGCTGATGACCTGATACTGGTTGGGGATTTTTACGTTCAGCCCGATGAAAGCGCGCATCCGACCATCTTTCTCATGCACCAACTGAACAGCAACCGCCACTCCTGGTCAACGCTGATTCCGGCCCTGCTCGAAGCCGGTTACAACGTGCTGGCGATAGACCTGCGCGGGCATGGCGACACCAAAGGCGCCAAAGATTGGCCTGCCGCGACGGTGGATGTCCAGACCTGGCTCGATTGGCTGCGCGAACAGCCGAATGTTCAGGGAGACAGTATTGCGATCATCGGCGCGAGTATTGGCTCCAATCTCGCCCTGGTTGGCTGCGCCAACGACGAAACCTGTGTGACCGCGATTGCCCTCTCGCCAGGATTGGATTACTTTGGCGTCAAGCCGGAAACTGCCATCACCGACGGACTGCGGAAGCGTTCGGCCCTTCTGGTTGCCGCTCAGTCCGACATGGAGAGCGCCAATGGCGTTAAACAAATGGCCGCCGCCGCGAAGGGTGACATCGGCCTGCGGTTATATCCGGGGGCCTCACACGGCACATCCCTGTTGAGCAGCGCCAAAACCGCAACCAGTCTGACCACCCTCATTCTCGATTGGCTGAACGAACACCTGCCGCAAGCGTAAACCATCGGCTCATTTTTGCACCTTAGCTGGTATCATAAACAGATGCTACCAGCTATTTCAGACACACATTTATGTTAACCGTCGCAGATGCTCTTCAGTTAAACCAGTTTGCCGATGCTCAGATTGTTGCCGGACAGGACGGTCTGCATCATCATGTCGCCTGGGTGCATATTGCCAGCGGCCCGGATGCGCCCGTCTGGTTAAACGGCGGCGAATTGGTATTGACCACTGCGAGGAACATGCCGCCGGACTTGGCGGATCAGTGCCGCTATTTGCAGGAAATGGCTGCTAAAGGCGTCGCGGGATTGGTCATTTCGATAGGGCGCGTGCTGGAAACCACGCCGGATGAACTGCGGGAGATCGCTAATCAGCAGCATTTCCCACTGATTGAAATCCCCTTCCAGGCGCGGTTTATTGATATTGCCAAAATCACCAATGAACACATTGCCACCGAAAACATGGCAATTGTGACGCGCGCGTTTGACATTCAACAAAAGCTCACCCAGTTGATTCTGGAAGGCGGCGACCTGAAAGAACTGGCCGGGCGGCTGGCGGAACTCATCGGCCAGTCTATCAGCATTGAAAACGAGCGTTTTGAAATCCTCGCCAGCGCCAACATCGCCGTAGTGGACGAAGCGCGGCGTTTCACCGTCAGCGAAGGCCGCACCGACCCGCGTTTGGTGCGGGCGATGGACGAACACGGTATTCTGGCGGAAATCCAGCGCACCTTACGCCCGGTTCACATTGAGCCGATGCCGGAGGTGGGCCTGGAGATGGAACGGATTCTCGCGCCGATTGTGGTGCATGGCGACATCTACGGCTATGTCTGGATTATCGCGCATGGCCGCCCGCTGACCGATCTGGATCGCATCGCCATTAACAGCGGCGCGACCATTGCCGCCCTGATGCTGCTGTATCAGGAATCGGTGCAAAGCGCGGAAGCCTCGCTCAAAGGCGGCCTGCTATCCCAACTGATCCAGGGTGAAACCGGGCGCGAAGCCATCCTCACCGATCAAGCCTTACGGTACGGTGTTGACCTCACCCGCCCGTTTGTGCTGCTGCTGGTTGAGTACCCCGAACGCAGCACGGTCAAAATTTTGCAACTGTACCGGCGTGTCAACCGGTTAGCCACCACCTATAACTGGAACGCGGTGGTTGGGCAGTTCGCCGGACAAGTAGTGATTCTGGCGCAGGCCGGAGATAATATTCTGACCGCCGCCGAACAAATCCGCGCGGAGGTGAACGGCGCACTGCGCGTGGGAATCAGCGCGGCGAATCAGGGAGCGCAGGCCGTGAGCGCGGCTTACCAGCAGTGTCGGGAAGTGCTGCATATTACCACTCGTCTGGATGCCACCCACCCCATCGTCTATTTTGATAACCTGGGTTATCTGCACACGCTCTATAGCGCGGGCAAAAACGCGCTGCTCACCAATCCTTTTGCGCCGCTGGTGCGCCGTTTGCTGGATGAAGCGCAGCCCGATCTGTTCCAAACGCTGGAAGCCTACCTGGACGCGGGCGGCAACGGCGTCCAAACCGCAGACACGCTGCACATTCACCGCAGCACATTGAACTACCGCCTGGAACGGATCAGGGAGATTTGCGGTTTCGACCTGTCCGATCCGCTGGAACGCACCAATTTACAGGTGGCGCTCAAGCTGCTGCGGCTGTTTGAAGTGCCATAATCACCGAAAGAAATGATTGATGACCAAAATCCTGGCGGTCTGCCTGGACTGTGGCGATACACTGATTGATGAAAGTACCGAAGTCAAAAATTCGGCGGATGTCTCGCTGCGGGCGGAGCTGATTCCCGGCGCGGCGGAATTGGTACGCGGACTGAAAAAACGTGGCTATCCTCTGGCACTGGTGGCTGATGGCCCCTACGCGACGTTCCCCAATAACCTCGGCCCGTATGGTCTGTACGAGTTATTTGATGCCTACGCCATTTCAGAAATCGTCGGCGTCGCTAAACCTCACCCCCGCATCTTCCAGTTTGCGCTTGACCAACTGCACATTCCGACCACCGATTACCATCGGGTAATGATGGTGGGCAACTATCTGGAACGCGACATCAAAGGGGCCAACCAACTGGGTCTCATCAGCGTGTGGCTGGATTGGTCGCCGCGCCGCACTAAAACCCCGAAAGATGAAACTGAACGTCCCCAGCATATCATCAAAAATCCGCTGGAACTGTTCAGTCTGATCGAGGTTCTAGAGCAGCGCGACACTGATTAGCCTGAAGTGTTATTTCGCCCCATTCAAGGTACTATGTTTCTGGGGCGGCGTGACCTGAACGCCGTTTAAGGCTTCGATCACTTCGTTAAACTGCGCGATGGTCAACTGCTGTTTGGCATCGCTCATGGCTACGGGCGGATTAGGATGCACTTCAACCATCATCCCGTCCGCACCGCTGGCTTTAGCGACCCGTGCCAGCGGAACGGCAATATCGCGCCGTCCGGCGGAATGCGAAATGTCAATAATCACCGGCAGGTGGGTTTCCAGCTTAAGGACGGCCACGCCGCCAATGTCGAGTGTATTGCGCGTCCAGCGCTCAAAAGTACGAATCCCGCGTTCCATCAAAATCACGTTCGGATTACCGCTGCTGACGATATATTCCGCCGCATACATAAATTCTTCCAGCGTCGCCGACAGGCCGCGTTTGAGAATGACCGGCTGTTTGACCTTACCCATTGCCTTCAGCAAAAAGCTGTTTTGCATATTGCGGGCGCCCACCCAGAAAATGTCCACGTAATCGGACATCATCTCGATCTGGCTTTTGTCCATGATTTCGCTGGTGATAAATAATTTGTGTTTATTCGCTACCTGGCGGGCGATTTTTAGCCCTTCCTCACCCAAACCCTGGAAATCATACGGTGAAGTACGCGGTTTATAGGCCATACCGCGCAGGATTTTCACGCCGCGTTCGGCCAGGGCTGCCGCGACGGTATCCATTTGCTCGTAACTTTCCACCGCGCACGGCCCAGCGATGATCTGAAACACGCTGTCACCGATTTGGGTTTGACCGTCCGGCAGCGTAATGATAGTCCGATCCTCCGGCGATTTGCGCTGCACCAGAATTTTGGCGCGGGCTTCGCGTTCTTCTAGCGCCATCGAAGCACGGAAAATCTCGCGGAACAATGCTTTAATGGTTTCGTTGCTGAACGGCCCGGAGTTGTGCTGTTCCAGCATTTGCAGCATGAAGGCTTCGCGCTGGGCATCATAAAATGATGTCCCCATTTGCGCCTGCACAACGCCGATGTCGGAAACCAACCGCGCGCGCTGGTTGAGCAGAT
>DATALK010000661.1:0-2397 GCA_036261085.1 Phototrophicaceae bacterium
CTTCACCAGCCGATTTCATTGTAACACAAAAGTTACAAAGTATTCCATTAACTTAACCAGACGCCAACCAGAAGATCGGCCATCCCTGTTAGAGCCTCCGGGCCTTCTTTTATCGTTACTAAGCCCACTTTTTTCACGCTATCTAAAATGACAGCCGATATAACGATATTGATACTTCGTCAAGATTTCAGGCGTTCCAAGTGTGAAAAATTTAGAAAAAATCAGTTTCTTAACGCTTGAATAGAAAATCTGGGAGATAATGTAAATCGAGAGTACGTTGGCCCTTCATTGACCAAACATTAAAAATCAATCCTGGCGTACTTTCGAACCACCGCACAAACTGAACTCTTGCTGACGTTTACGAACACGCAATACTGACAAGGGGATAAGAAAATGGCCTGGTTTGATCCTTCACTCGCGGAAATGTCTCTGATTGAGCAAATTGAAACCGCCTATTATGACACCGAAATTCATGAAGAATGGCGGCGGCGTCTGCTGAAAAAGCTGTGGGCGCAACTGGAAAACATGCACGGTGACCGCGTGCTGCATCTGGTTTCGCCGGAAGGTGATGTTATTCGCAGTCCGCTGATTCAAGAGTGACGTTTTATCCCACCTACGCCATTGGTTTAAGTGTTCGGGGATGCAGCCACCCCGGTTGAGTTTTGGCCTGCGGCATATGCAGCAAAATGAACAACCGCTGGGCTTCATCCCATAAGCCCGCTGCCCGTTCTGGCTGTCCGAGGGCCGCCTGATATTCACTCGACAGACTTAAGACTTCCGCCTGCAACCGGCGCAAATCAGCGCGACGGGCGAAAGACAGCGCTTCGTCGAGCAGCGAACCCGCCAATGGCAGCTGACCCCGCACCAGCGCGATGCGCGCCTGCCCGGTCAGCCCATAGACCACCACCTCAATATCCGTATGGGTACGGCCTGCGGCCACGACGGTGGCTAACAGCGCAGCGGCCTCATCCACATGATTCAAGGCCGTCAATGTCGCCGCCTGGGTCGCGCGGAAAATATTTTCCCAATGCGGATTTGCCAGCGGTAGCACCATTTCTAATGCCTGCTGGTGATATTCCAGCGCGCGCTGGGTGTTGCCCAGCAAATCCTGGGCCAGCCCCAGATTATCGGTCTGGATGGCGGCTTGTAAATCCAACCGCAGTGTTTTACTGATCTGTAAAGCATATTGCAGCGCCGCGATGGCCTGCTGCGGGCGTCCGGTTGCCAGCAAAAACCAGCCGTAATTGCCGCGCCGTGTGGCTTCCGCGACTTCATTATTCACCCGCCGCGCCAGCGTAATGGCTTCATTAAAAAACGCTTCGGCGGATTCAATGTCGCCCTGGTCAACATAGGCGGTGGCCGCATTGGACAAGACCAAACCGCGCGTTTCCCAATCGTCTTTTAAATCATTAATCGCCATCAGCGCCTGTTCATAATCTTTAATGGCGCGCTGCCCCTGGCCGAGATATTTACGCGCGGCGGCAATATCGCAGTGCAGCCGCGCCACCTGCGCCGAAAATTTTTCGGCCTCATAGATTGCCAACGCCGCTGTCCAGGTTTTGATGGCATTGGTTAAATCCCGCTGCTGGCTATACAACAGCCCCAGATCACGATACACCTGCGCCAACGGCAGCCGGGAAGCCAGCTTTTGCGCCCGCTGGCTGGCCTGTTGGTAGGTGGCAATGGCCGCCTCAAGTTGTCCGTTTTCCGCCTGGGCTGCACCGAGGCTGCGTAACACCGTGATACTCGACAAATCAACGGGCAGGTGCTCGTAATAGGTAGCCGCCGCCTGCAAGTTTTCGATGGCTTCTGCTGGTTTTTTATCGGCCAGCAGCGCCGCCCCCAACACGCCCCGCGCCTCAACTGCCGCCGTCATATCCGCCAACTGTCCGGCCAACTCCAGCGCTTGCCGCGCACTCTGGACGGCGGGTTCACATTTTCCTAAAGCGATATAGGCGCGGCTGGACCGGCACAATAAATGAAGCCGTTCGGCAGTCACCTGATCCAGGGCCAACCCTAGCGCATACTCAAAATGGGTCAGCGCTTCCTCGTAGCGGCCCTCATCCAACGCCGTTTCACCGATAATTCGAGACCAATGGCGCTCGTACCGGCGATATTCCAACTGTTTCGCCAACCGCAGCGCCCGTTCGAGGAGCTGCCGCCCTTCGATTTCCTGGCCGTTCTGAACCAGCGCTTGCCCCAATCGCCCCACAAAATAGGCGCTCAGTTCAAGGTCGCCGGAGACGTTCAGTTTGGGCAACGCCTCCCGCAGCAAATGCACGGCATATTTGGCATTGTCGTCGTTTAAGTAGACATCGGCCTGATGGCCGAGGGCGCGGCCTTCCGCGCCGGTAGCGCGCACACTGCGGGCAGTTTCCAAAGCGTTTTCATAATACT
>DATALK010000663.1:0-2436 GCA_036261085.1 Phototrophicaceae bacterium
TCTTCAATCGGTGGGGCGGTGAGGGTGACGATGACGGCCAACGCCAGCCAAAAGCCAATCACCAACCAGCGATAGTGCGTCGCCAGGTGTCCAACGTTTTGGAAAAAGAGTTCCATGATGCCGGGGTTCCTTTCGTTCTAACCGGTAGTGGGTGGCGTGAGGAAATTAAAGATGCCCTGACTGAGCAGGCGGTAGGTAATGGCGCTGATTTCATCCGGCGTCAGGCCATGATCGTCTTCCAACCACCACAGCGCCAGCCGGACGCAGGCTCCAGCAACAAACTGCGCCAGAGCCGTTGGTAAAAAGGGGCGTTCGATGGGATTAATCCCTACCGCCGCGATGATGTCCTCGACGGCCCCGGCAAAATAATTGATTGCCATGAGACTCAAATCGGCAGGGGCTTCTTTGCCCAGCATAATGCGGAACACATCGCGGTTAGCGGCGGCATAGTGAAACACGGCGCGCAGCGCTTCCGCGACGTGTTCTACCGGGTTTTCGTCGGTCAGCGCGCGATCCATCTCCGCCCGCAAGTCTTCAAAGCCCTCCCGAATCAGGGCGTGGAGCAAATCATCTTTGTCGTTGAAATAGAGATAAAACGTGCCTTTACTGAGGTCGGCGGCTTCGGTGATATCCATGACTCCGGTAGCCGCATACCCGCGCGCGGCGATTTGCTCCCGCGCGGCGGCGATGAGTTTCTGCCGGGTGGCTTGACGGCGGCGTTCCTGGCGGCTGGTTTCAGTGTTCATCGGATGATTATCCCCCAATTTCTCGCTAAACAGAGCGAGCAGAAATGGGCACACTGATTAATAATATACGCGACGTTCAGTTTTTTCCAGGGAAAATCGCTCACCAACAGTCCGAAGGCGGTTATAAGAGGGCATAAATTTGGGAGTAGGGGAGGGGATCATGTGCCCCAAACAACCGAATAACTGGGGGTGTTTTCCTGATACCTTAACGCGCGTGAAACTTCTGCCAGCAGGGTGCGTATAATAGAATGTAGACAGCAAGTGACATTGAGGAGACTAACTATGTCCGACTACGAAACACCCGAAGTGGAACAGAACCCGGAAGCTAACGTTCCGGCGGAAGACGAAAAGAACCCGCTGGAGTCCTTCATCTATCATCAGCGTCGTGCCCTGGAAGAAGCCGGTAAAGCGATTGATTCGCTGCTGCCGGATCGCTTCAAGGAACATGGCTCGGCGGCCAGCAAAGAATTTGTCCGCAGTTTCCAGGTCTTGGTGGATGCCGCCATCACCGAAATTGAGCGGGCGACCAGCACTAAGGTCGAAGACCCGGCCAGCAGCGACGACGATGACCGGCCTTCCACCACCGGCAAGACCAAAATCCGAGTCGAAGTCGAATAACGTAACCCCCGTGTTCGATTGACGCGCTGTGCGGGAGGGCCACCGCTCTCCCGCACGTCATTTCAGCCCAACGCCGCCCGCTAATGCCTCAACCCCAACCCTATTTACCCAAACATTAACCCCTCATCAGCATCGCTTGACAAGCCGATTGCGCCCCTGGTAATCTAATCTTCATTAGATTATTTTCGAGGGTATTTTTCTTGGCGCGTAAACCGGCGGACCAATCGGTAAACAAAGACGACATCCTGCAAGCGGCGGCGCACGTCCTGCAACGCAACGGCTACGAAGCCACGACCATGAAAGATATTGCCGCCGAAGTCAACCTGACCGCCGCCAGCCTGTACCATCACTTCCGTAATAAAGATGCGCTGCTGTTGGCTGTGCTGGAAGCGGGAATTGAACTGGTCATCAGCCAGATTGAACCCATTGTCCATTCGACGGCAACCAGCGATGAAAAACTGCGACAGATGATGTTCGCCCATATCGTCAGTCTGACCCGTAATACAGCCGTGGGCGCGGCGCTGGTGTTTGAAATCAAGTCGCTCATCAGTATCACCCCGCCGCCAGGGCAGCCCGTTGACCCGGATGTGGCCGAAGTGCTGGAACGGCAGGTCACTTTTATCGCGCGGCGCGACCAGTTTGAAAACCTATACCGGCAGGTACTTCACGAGGGGATTACGGCGGGCTGTTTCCGTCCGGTGGATGTGCCAATTTTTGTCAAAACGATGTTAGGGGCGCACAATTGGGTGGGGGTCTGGTATCGCCCGGAAGGTCGCCTGAGCGGAGAGGTCATCGCCGGGATGATGGCAGACACCTTTTTGCGAGCGCTGCAACCAACCTGAGATGAGGGGCTATGCCGGACGTATTCATTTCTTACTCGCGTAAAGACAAGGAGTTTGTACGGCGGTTGGTCAAAAGGCTGGCCGATCAGAATTACGATGTTTGGGTCGATTTTGAAGACATTCCGGCGGCGACGGACTGGTGGGCGGAAATCTGCCAGGGCATCGAAGGGTCGCACACCACCCTGTATGTGATTAGCCCGGACTCGCTGGAATCCGAATACTGTGGGTTA
>DATALK010000664.1:0-3124 GCA_036261085.1 Phototrophicaceae bacterium
CAGTTCCAGCAGCGCATCGAGCAGGGCGGCTGGGCGCGGGTCTGGTGGGCGGGTTCCAGCGCGGACGAAGCGCGGATTAAAGAAGAAACGGGCGCGACCATTCGCAACTTCCCATTTGAGCAACCGGGTGGCACTGGCCCCTGTTTCCTGACCGGCCAACCCGCAGACCGGGTAGCTCTGTTCGCCAAAGCCTACTAAGGTCGAAAAACGCGGTGGGCGTTCCGCCGGGTTAACCGGGCGACAGCCGGTCATTATGTGAACGCTCACCTTAAGGTTAAAAAGCGATAAAGTCTGAGATGATGTTTATACTTGACTTAAATGTTCAAGTCCCATAAGCTAATCTCGAATTTTTCATCATGCTGGGTTAAGGAAAGTTTCTTATAATGGCGTTTAACGGGTAACGTGAAAGGGTGGAATAGAATGTTATAAAAAATCAAATCTTGTTTTTACGTAAAAGAGCTATCATGAGATTGGAAATTTGTTCTGAGAGAAAAACTAGAACTTGAGTATAATATTTTTAGGGCGTGAGTCGGGATGTCCCTGAAACCAGGATGGCAAGATTCTCGCGGTAATATACATTTTTAAAACAATACTTGTTCAGG
The DNA here is from genome assembly GCA_036261085.1 of Phototrophicaceae bacterium. Lineage (GTDB taxonomy): Bacteria > Chloroflexota > Anaerolineae > Aggregatilineales > Phototrophicaceae > CFX2. The sequence goes on from DATALK010000664.1 coordinate 603, forward strand.
GAAACCGGCCCGTAAGTCAAAAGATGGCAGGTATATAACTACCACCGGCCCCGCAGGTTCAGGTGGTTAAATTTTTAGGATTGCTTGCAATGGCGGCGTATTTAATAGTTGACGTAGATGATTTACTCCAACGGTTTAAGTATCGAGGAGTTTCCGTAGATATGCAGGAACTCGCGGTGGGGCTGCGCGGTGGCGCGGCGCTGGCGGCGGGTCTGTTCAGCGCGGAGAGTTTGAAGTCGGTAGCAGTGGCGAATTGGAACCAGTATGGCGGTTTGGGCGCGAACTACCAGCGGATTTTCCGCGCGGCGGGTTACGACGTGTTTGACATGCCGCGCCGGGATACCCTGGCCGACGCTTTGATTGTCCACTACTTTTCGTTTGATCCCGAACCCGTTGATGAACTGATTCTGGCGACCTCCAGCCCGGATTTAATCCCGCTGGTGCGGCGGGTGAAGACCACGCGCAACGCCCGTGTTCGCGTCTGGGGGTCGGAGAACGTTCTCAAAGACACCGAATTTGAGAATCAGGTCATTTATCAACCGCTGGATTCCCTGTTAGGTATCCAGACGAAAAATGTGGCGGTGTACATTGACTTTGAAAACATCGCCATCAGCCTGAATGAACAGGGGTTTGTGGTTAACCTCGATCATCTGATTGACCGGTTTGTGGCCCAGGCCAAAGCGCATGGGCAGGTGGTCAAACTGGCGGCTTATGCACCCTGGGGCCAGCGCGGCAGTTTACCGCCGCTGGTAGACTCCACCGGGCGTGAGGTGGCCGACGAAGCCCCCAGCCGGTTGATGCTGGCGAACATTGACCCGGTGTTTAACCTGCCGGGGAAAAACAGCGCCGATATGCGGATTGCGCGGGATGTGATTACCGACGCGGGCCATACCGACGCCGCCGACGTGTTTATCATGGCGAGCGGTGATCGGGATTTTAACCAGGTCTTAAACGCTCTGCGCGCGCGGAACAAAACGGTGATTGTCTGGGGGGTGCGCGGCAGTACCAGCCGCCAGTTAGAGAACAACCCCGGCGTGACCATCGAATACGTGGAAGACTTCACCAATCTGCAAACGCACCAGTCGCTCAGTACGGTGTCGTTTGCAGATAACGGCCAGGACACCACCGGTTTTACACCCTCGCAGTGGTCGAGTGTGATTGTCCAGTTTGACCGCGTCGCCAACGCCGTTGGTAACGAAGTCCTGCCCATGAGCCAACTGCTCGACCAGTTGCAGGAAGTGGGCGCGGTAATTTCGCAGCCGCGCGGCGATGATTTAATCTCGCAGGCGATGTCGCTGGGGATTTTGAAGGCCGTGAACACCAGCGGTGATTTGACGCTGAATGCGCTGCATCCGGTGGTCGAAAAGACGCGCCTCATCCGGGATCGGGTGGTGGTGCGCGTTCTGAATACGCTGACCGTGCGCGGTTGGGAGTACGTCAATTACGGCTTCCTGCTTAAAGGGCTGGCGATGGATCGGGATTTGGATCGCCCCGGCTGCAACCTCAACGACCAGTGGCGCTCCGATTGGATTGACTGCCTGGTGCGCGAACAGGTGTTGGTGCGCGAATTATTACCGCATCGCCATAACCCCGAAGACCTGGTGCCGGTGATTAAGCTGCAAAAAGACTTCCATCCCCCGGCGACGACGCTGCCGTTTGTGGCGCCTGGCCCGGATGACGAACAGCAGGCGGGGCCGAATTGGGCGGGAATCTCGCTTAATGACCTCGAACAGTTGAATCCCGATACGGCCAACATGGTGCGCCGGATTGTGGTCAGCGTGGAGCAGTTCACCAGCTTCCGCAATTTTACCTGGTGCCCGTTGGGCAGCCTGCACCGCCGTCTGCGTACCTACGATACCGGGATGGCGTTCCAGCGCGCCGTCGAGTATCTGAAAGAAAATGACGCGGCGGAAGTGTCGGAGTATTCCAACCCGCAGAGCGATTTCCTGACCAAAGGCATTTCGCTGGACTTGGACGCGGAGATTAGCCAGAGCATTCTGGTGCAGCGGGACGCTTTTATCCGCATTCTGCTGCTGCTGTACGAACGCAATATTTTGATCTCCGATCAGAGTGTGCGCGCCACCGATCCCGATACCAACTGGAACTTTGACTTGTGGTTCTCTGTCATGGAGACCGAAAATGTGCTGAATGCCGTGCCGGGGCGGCCAGGGCAGTACAGCCTGTTCCGCACGCATCACACCGTTAATCTCGTGGCCGACGCACAGCGCACCGAATAGGTAGCGGCCTGCGTTTTGAAAGATAAATCGCTTCTCGGCATTAACGAGAGGCGATTTTTGTTTTGTAGGATGTAACTGGTAACACGACATGAATGAATCTCCAGTGCAAAAGAAAATTTTGTTAGCCTTACCTGACAGTTGGCAAACAGAACTACAGCATTTCCTGAGCAGTAAAGGTCTGCAAGTTGTACCAGCCGCTACATTTGAAGCGGCTCTGAAAATTGTCCAAAATCAAAATTTACAAGGAATGATTATCGTAACTGATTGGTTGATTTCTGGTTTAAT
>DATALK010000666.1:0-1993 GCA_036261085.1 Phototrophicaceae bacterium
TTAAAAAGATCACCGAATGGCTTGCCAGTGGTGATAATTACCGGGCCGTCTGTTTGAAAGATACCGGCCAATTGATTGGTTTTGTGTCGCTAAACGATGAGGATGGTCAGCCCCAGACTTTAAATCTGGGGTACATTTTCAACTTTGATTATCATGGTCAGGGGTTTGCTACCGAAGCCTGCCGCGCCATCATCAGTAACGCCTTTGAACGCCCGTCAATCCAGACCATTATTGCGGGAACAGCGGCGGCCAATTTTCCGTCCCGGCATTTGTTGGAGAAATTAGGATTCAAAAAGAAGGCTGAGAAACTGGGGGCGCTCAATACGACTGAAGATGGTCAGCCGTTTGAATTTCTCGGCTACACCTATGCCATTTCAAAAGAGGAATGGGAAGTTGGGAAGCGGTCATAATAGGGCAGCCAGTTAAGGGATGCGTTGCGAGGCCGGACGCTGGAAGCCGTCCGGCTAACCCAGAATAAGCCGCCTTAAGGCGGCTGAAACCACACGATGATCCCCCAGCAGCCCGCTTCAAGCGGGCTTAAGGATGTCGTAGCCAGGGGACTTCCAGCCTCTGGCGGCTTTAACTTGATGCCTATGGGAGCCAATTCGGGCGGCACCGCTTTTGTTGTTGTTTACTGCGCTACCAATTCCCGTGCGGTGATGTGTTCCAACTGCGTCCAGGCGGCTTCTTCCAGAGCGGCAATCGCGCTAATCGGCGCGGCGACTTCGGCCACTTTGGCGGCCATGTCAGGCTGTTCGGATGCCTGCCGGAACCATTCCCCGACGGCTTCCCACTGGTCGCCAATGTGTTTGAAAGCCTTGGCGGTGGCGGCTAACCGGTCATCGCCAGTCAGCGCGGCGCTTTCGGCCAGGAAACGGCTGAACATATAACGGAAGGTTCCGCCGCCTGTGCCGCCAACGGCGCTGATGAAGATGTAAGCGTTAAACAGCGTCCATTTTAAATCTTCGGCGGACATCTGCTCCGGCCAGCGTGGGATCAACTGCGCGGTTTTGTGTATACCTTTCACGCCCATGTTGCTGATTGGCGGGTGCAGCATCACCTGGGTCTGATGGCTGATCGCCAGGTATAGATCCTGAACGGCAGGCGGGTGTTGTTCGGCGAAGTCAAAAGTAACCCAGCGATTTTTCGGCGGGAATGGCTTGAAGGTCGAACTGCGTGCCTGCTGCAACACATCCATTGGTACGGGATGCAGTTCGGCGTCCCGATCCGCAATTAACACTTCGCGCGTGGCCGCATCATACCCGCAGGCCACCACCGCATGACCGCCAAAATGGTACTCCGTGCCGCCAAAATCAAAGTACGGCAGGAAACCCATATCCACTTGCAGTATAACCGGCGTCCCCTGTTCCAGCCGTTCAATCAGCGCACTCTCGGCCTTTTTCGCGCTGGCGGTGGTATGGTCGCTGATTTTGACGCCAAGCCGCTGGCTGGCGATCACTTCCAGGCTTGGTTCCGGTTGGGCGCGCCCGCCGATAAAGGGCGGCGCGCCTTTCTGCTGCCAATAGATATACCCCACACCTTCGCCCAAACCCAGCAGCAGATCCTCACTAATGGTGCTGCCGTTCGTGGCGTAGATGTCCCGCATGGATCCGGTGACGCAGTGATGGGTCTCGATATGTTTAAAGCCGTTGATGGGTTGGAGCGCCATTGGTTGTCTCCTTTTGGTTGATACTGACAAACCTAATATCGGATATTGATGGCTAACGGGGAAACCACACAGGGTCTCCCCTATGGACACCCTGTTGGGTATTCATATGCGGTCTTGATAGGTTCGGAACCCGTGTTCTTGTGTTATTTTTCTTTGCTGATGGGTACTTGAATTTCGGTGATGTACTGGTCGGGTGCGATGTGTTCGCCCGGCCCGCGCAGATAGACTTCCCGGTTCGGCCCCTCGAGCTGGTAGCCGTTGGCTTCTGTCCAGCCTAACAGGGCGGTGTAGGCTGGGGTGAGGGTATCGTAGTTGCCGCTGTGG
>DATALK010000668.1:0-3828 GCA_036261085.1 Phototrophicaceae bacterium
ATTCCAGTAGCTTGTGCCAAAAAATTGAGGACTCATCATGGATTTTTCACTGACCGAAGAACACATTCAAGCCCGAAAGATGGTGCGGGATTTTACCCATAAAGAGGTGATCCCGACCATTGGTGAATGGGATCGTAACCAGGAAATGAACCCGGCCATTCTGCCGCGTATGGCCGAGTTAGGGATTTTGGGCATCTGTATCCCGGTGCGGTACGGCGGGCAGGGTTTTGATTATGTCACGCTGGGGCTGGTGTGTGAGGAACTGGAACGGGCGGATACCACGCTGCGGGTGGTGATGTCGGTTCATATGGGCCTCAATAGCCTGGCACTGCTGCAATGGGGGACGGAAGAACAGAAACAAAAGTTCCTCGTGCCGCAGGCGCTTGGTGAAAAATACGCCGGTTTTGGCCTGACCGAACCGGGCGTGGGCAGCGATGTCGCCAATATGGCTTCAACCGCCCGCAAGGTGGGCGACAAATATATCCTCAACGGCGAGAAGATGTGGATCAGCCTGGCGACCAAAGCCCATCATTTTCTGGTGGTGGTGAAGACTGACCCAGCGGCGGGAGCGCGCGGCATGACCGCCTTTATCATCACCCGTGATATGCCCGGCGTGACGACGGGCGACATTCACGGCAAATTGGGGGTGCGCGCTGGTTCGACTGGCTGGATTGCCATGCAGGATGTGGAAGTCCCGGCTGAAAATCGCCTGGGTGAAGAGGGCGAGGGCTTTAAGATTGCCATGTCCTGCCTGGATAATGGGCGTTATACGGTGGGCTGTGGCGCAACTGGCCTGATTCGCGCCTGTTTAGAGGACAGCGTGAAGTACGCCCAGGAACGCCATACCTTTGGCAAACCTATCGCCGAACACCAACTGGTTAAGCAGAAAATCGCCTACATGCGCCAGTGGTATGACACGGCTTTCCTGCTGAATATGCGCGCCGGGTGGATGAAAAATATGGGCATTCGTAACACGCGCGAGACCGGTTTAGCGAAGTGGTACGCTACCGATCAGAGCGTGCAGGCCGCGCTGGAGGCGGTGCAGATTCATGGCGCGTATGGCTTCAGCGATGAATATTCGGTGGAGCGCTATCTGCGCAACAGCAAGGGCGCGGTCATCTATGAAGGCACGAGCGAAATTCACCAGCTCATGCAGGCGGATTATGAATTCGGCTTCCGCGAGGACAAGCCGCTGCGCTGCGAACTCCCGGCCTATGATGCCGAAATCTGGCAGGCGGAACCGGCCTAAAGACCGCGTATAATAAAATCAACCGTCCGTATCAGGGCGAACCACTGGTTCGCCCTGACATTTCAGACGAGGCGTTAGCGATGCAAAATGTGATTGATTTACCGGATGCCGTCGTGCGCATCAGTGGGGATATTATTGCGACTGGCGTCAGCTACGATGATTTCCTGCATAACTATGAAGGGCAGCATGTGGAATGGGTAAATGGGGTGGTCATTCGCATGGCTTCAATTGATGAGCGGCACGATGCTCTGGTAGCGTTTTTACGGACGCTTTTTAGTGCCTATCTGGAACAGACTGGCGGTGGGCGGGTAGTCGGTGATCCCATGATCATGCGCTTGGTATCCGTGCCGTCCTCGCGGGCGCCGGATCTTCAGGTACTTTTACCGGAGCGTTTGCCCCAGCTTAAAAGAAATGAAGTGGTCGGCCCAGCTAATCTGGTGGTGGAAATTGTGTCACCCGGCAGCCAACGCCAGGATCGCGTGGATAAGTACCGGGAATACGAATTGGGCGGTGTGCCGGAATATTGGCTGATTGATCCAGCTAAACATGAAGTCTTGTTTTTCCATCTGACAGATATGGGTATCTATGAAATGGGCGCACCTGACGCCACTGGTCATTACCGGGCATACGTCTTAAAGCGTTTGTGGCTGCCGGTTGACATCCTGTGGCGTGAACAACTGCCAGGGATTGCCGAAACCTTACGTTTGGTGGAAGCTATGTTACAGGCGGCCTCGTGAAAATCGTTTTCTTCGGTGATAGTCTGACACAGGGGACGTTTGGCGTCAGTTACGTGGCGAAAGTCGCGGCGGCGCTGCCGCGACTTCAGCTTATCAACGCGGGTGTGAATGGGGATACCAGCCTGAATCTGTGCCGCCGGGTGGCTAAAGCGGTGTTGGCTCACCAACCGGATGGCGTGGTGGTGATGATTGGCGTGAATGACGCCATGACGTTTGGCGAACCCGGTTCGCGGGCATATTACCGGTTCGTGAAGCGCGTCCCTGGCGGTCTGATTACGCCTGCCGTTTTCCGTGAAAATATGCGGATATTGCTGGGGAAACTGGTCGCAGCGGGTGTCCGCGTTTGGGTGGTATTGCCGCCGCTGGAATACAGCCCCGCGAGTCTGGCGGCCATGCGCGCGATGAATGCTGCCGCGCAAACTGTCTGCCAGGAGTTCAATCTTCCGACACTGGATTTGTTGGCGCGTTTAGTGACCGCACCCGTACCGCCGCGACCCGCGATCAGCTACCGAACATATCAACATAATTTGCGAGTGGCGCTGGGTTATCAACAGTTTGATCGGCTGCGCGACCAGGGCGGTTTTATCTACAGCTTTGACGGCCTGCATCTGACCGAAGCCGGCGCGCAAATCGTCGCTGATGAAATGGTCCACTTTTTACGGGCGCAGGCGGTCTCGTGAAAATCGTTTTCCTGGGCGACAGCCTGGTGTGGGGCGGCTACGGCGGAGACTTTGTGGCCGAAGTCGCGCGCTTGCTGCCCGAACACACGATCATCAATGCCGGAGCGGGTGGCAATACGGTGGTGAACCTGCTGAATCGGCTGGATAAAGTGCTGGAACAGCAGCCCGACGGCGTGGTGGTGCTGGTCGGCGGGAATGATGCGATTTCCGCCAGCCAACCGGCCACACGGCCTTATTACGAGCAGGTGCAAAAAATTCCTGGCGGTGTCGTATCGCCGGAGTCGTTCGCGCAGACTTACCGGGAACTGCTGACGCGGCTGCATCTGGCGCATGTATTGGTCTGGATTGTTTTGGAGCCAATGGAATACAGTCCCGAATTAGTGGCCGTGATGCGGGAATATAATGCGCTCGCTGCCGAGGCCGCCCGCGCCTTAAATGTGCCAGCGCTGGACTTGCTGGCCGAACTGCCGCCGGCGCAAATTCCGCCGCGCGCGCCGCTAACGCTGGCGACGATTAACCTGATCGGCAAACGCACGGCCTCCGGGTGGGCGGATTATGAAACCGAACGCCAGCGCAGCGGTTTTACCTATTCGTTTGACGGCATCCACTTCACGCCAGCCGCCGCCCGGCGAGTCGCGGCCACAATCGTGACTTTCCTCGATTTGTAACCCGCAACTCTTATCCCTCGGCCTGCGTACACATCAATAACAAGCATCACTATTCCAGGAGAGGGATTAACGATGGGCTGTTTTCGAGCATTGATTTGTATCATCTTCCCGCCGCTGGCCGTGATTGACCGGGGCTGTGGGACGTTTCTCATTGTGCTGCTGCTGACGATTGCGGGTTGGATTCCCGGTGTGATTGCCGCGCTGCTGCTGAACTTTATGGCCGATAATAAGCGCTAATTGCGCCGCCGAAATTTCATGCGATGTTTTTGTAGGGGCGGGTCTTAGACCCGCCCCTACGATTTTCCTATTCGGACATTGTGGCTCCCCCTATAATTGAGGGTTTCCGCCGTTAAAATAGGCCTATTATAAATAGGAGCAATTTTATTGCGGAGGAAAATATGATTAGGCGGTTGAAGCACGCCGGGAATCCAACCCGCAATCGTCAGCAGCAGCACAATGAGAAACGTCCCACAGCCCCGGTCAATCACGGCCAG
>DATALK010000679.1:0-1698 GCA_036261085.1 Phototrophicaceae bacterium
TGGAAATCGCCCAGATGGTGGTCAGCGGTCAGGAAGATGGCAGCGGCCTGCCCAACTGGTTCATGGTGGAAATTGTGCGCGACCTGCCACGCCTGGCGGAGCGGGAAAATGGGAAGCAAAAAACCTAAATACAGCAACAATATCCCCAAGGAAAATCCCGCCAACTTGGCGGCAACAAATTACCAACGGGGTTTATCTGAGGTGCGGTATTACACCATTTTCAGTGCGATGCTGCATCGGGTGCGATTTAACCGCCTGCCGGAAAACAATCTGTGCCCGCGTGAGGGCTACCTGCTGGTCACAACCAACGGCGTCATTCATGTCCATCCGCGTCGTTATGCTGAACCCGAAGAATGGACCTATGTGCTGATCCATGCGCTGCTGCATCTGGCGTTTGGGCATTTTCAGGAGCGGAATAACCCGTTGGCCTGGAATGTTGCCTGCGACTGTTATATCACCCGTTTTATGCAAGACCTGAAATTTGGGCGTGCCCCGGCGGAAATGGACGCGCGCATCGAAGGTCTGCCGCGCACCGAAGAAAACCTGTACCGGCTGTTCTGTGAGGAAGGCATTCCCGACGCACTGCTAAACTACAGCACAGCGGGCAAGGGCGTGCCAGATATGCTGATTGAGCCGGAAGAAAAACAGTCTTATCTTTTCGGCAAGCCGCTGACCTGGACGGAAGCCTTTGGCGCGGGGCTGAATTCGGCAGTGTCCGAAGCCGTTGACAAGGTGGGTGGCGTTGTTGACAGCGAGGCGCGGAACACACCGGGCCAAAAAGCGCGGGCGTGGTTTATTAACAACTACCCCCTGCTGGGGGCGTTAGCGGCTAACTTCAAAATCATTGAGGATGTTCAGCTGTGTCAGCGGCAAAGTATTACCATCGCGGCAGTGGACGCCGAAACGCGGGAAATTTATCTGAACCCGGCGGTTTACCTGGGCGGACACGGCGCGCCATTGTTGGAAGATGAAGAACTGCGCTTTATCCTCGCGCACGAGCTGCTGCATGTGGGACTGCGCCATCAGGCGCGGCGGCAGGGACGCGACCCGTTCCTGTGGAATGTGGCCTGCGATTATGTCATTAACCTGTGGTTAGTCGAAATGGGCGTGGGTCGTGTTCCGTCCGTTGGCCTGCTGCTCGACCATGAACTGCGTGGGATGAACGCCGAAGCGATTTATGATCGCATCGCCAACGATATGCGCACCTACCGCAAGCTGGCGACCCTGCGCGGTTTCGGATTGGGCGATATGCTGGAGGGCGAACGCCCGGAATGGTGGGCCACCGGCGCGGGTGTGAGCCTGGATGAATTTTACCGGCGGGCGCTGACGCAAGGGTTGGAATATGTGCGGCAGACCGGACGCGGTTATCTCCCGGCGGAACTAATCGAAGAAATTATGGCAATGAGCCAACCACCGGTTCCCTGGGATGTGCAACTGGCCCACTGGTTTGATGAACATTTTCCGCCGCTGGAAAAAGTGCGCACGTATGCCCGGCCCAGCCGCCGCCAATCTTCCACGCCCGACATCCCCCGCCCGCGTTATATCCCTGACCCGCGCACGATGGAGGGGCGCACCTTTGGCGTGATTCTGGACACTTCCGGTTCGATGGATTCCCGGCTGCTGGCAAAAGTGTTGGGCACTATCGCCAGTTACAGCATCGCGCGGGAAGTTCACGCCGTTCGGGTGGTGTTCTGTGAT
>DATALK010000013.1:0-3199 GCA_036261085.1 Phototrophicaceae bacterium
GGCCTGCCGCGAACAGCGCGTAAATGATATTGGGCTGCATCCAGACCATTTGGCCGCGAAAACGAATACCAACCAACCGCCCCACCAGCCAATGCGCGAACGAGTGACAGCAGATGTAAAGCAGCGACCAGCCAACCAGGAGCAGCATAATCCGCCAAAACGCTGCCATTTCTGTCTTGGATGCCAGCGCCAGCAAAAAACCGCCGCCAAGAAGTCCAGCAAGTTGAAGACTGTTACCGGCAATCACCGATAAACGCAACCAGAACGGCGGACGCGGCACAACCTCAGCAGTACGCACAGCACAGGCCTCCACTTGAGTTTTTGTTACTATCAATTACGTGGTTTGCGGCGGATGGTTGCGGCAGCCAGTGTTTTAGAATTATCCGCCCTGCGCCTGCTGCGCCAGTGCGATATTCTGTTGTAAGTAGTCCAGACGCTCTGCCAGACCCAGGCGCACAAACAGCGTGTAGGCAGCGGTAAAATGGTACTCGGCCTGGACATAATCGCCCAGACTACCGTAAACGTAACCCAGGCTGCTCATTAACTCAGCTTCCGCCGGGAGATCACTTAATTCACGGGCCAGCACCAGCGTCTCGTTAAACGCCTGTAGCGCCAGATCAAAACAGAGATGGGCTTCAAACGCGGAGGGGGCCGCGCGCCCTAAATCGCAGTAAATATTCCCGATGAGGCCCATATGCGCCGCCGCTGAGGGTTTATCGCCCAGTTCTCGATACAACGCGACCACTTCATGAAAACATTTGAGGGCTTCCGCGTGGTGGCTGGAAACCACATAGGAGTTACCGAGATTGGTTAACCGCCCAATCAGACCGCGCTGGTCGTGCAGTGATCGGGCGACGCTCACTGCCTCTTTATGAACTTCAATCGCTTCCGGCAGACGGCTCAAATCATCATAAACCAGCCCCAGGTTCGAGAGCCAGATACCGCGTCCGCGGACATCACCAATTTCCTGGGCAATCAGCAGCGCTTGATTCAGGTAATCTATCGCCTCATCATACCGGCGCAGTTCGCGTAGAATATTGCCCATGTTGCCGAGGAGGCCGTCTTCGGTCAGGCGATCCCCTTCGGCGCGGGCGGTGGCTAACGCCTGCTGAAAGTACCCCAACGCGAGGTCAGGCCGCTGGAGGCGCTGGTGATAAATCAGCGCCAGATTGCCCAGATGCCGCCCAGCGGTGGACAAATCCTGGGCCGCAGTAGCCGCCTGGGCCGCCTGTTCAAGACACTGAACAGCTTCCTGATAATCGCCACTTTGCAGCGCCAACCGCACCCGGCGCAAGAGTTCTGCATGTCCGGCAGTATCCATCGTGACCTTAATCCTGGGTTTTTCGCAATCGGGCAAAAGTAAACAGACCCACCGCCGCCACCCCTACCAACAAACTTAACGGCCACACCCAGGCTAAATTAACGGGCAAACCGGGTAACGGCACTTCCGGCGTTAAGTCCAGGCGCACAATTGTGAACTGACCGGAAAGATTGGGCAGCGTGCGGGCATTGACCGTTTCTTCAATCACATAACTTAAGACGGTATCATACCGCCCCGGCGCGGTGCGGCGAAAGAGATGAATGGCCCGCAGCGCTTCGGCAGGATCGGTCACGATTTGCGCCTGCGCGCCCAGTATCCGCTGTCCCAGTTGAAGGGTCACATCCGCGTTGCCGACAAGATTTTGACACCAATTAGTCCGCGCGCCCCACGCCGAAACCAGAGAGATTTTCCGGCCATGCCGCCGGTATTCCACCGGGGTGTGGCGCGGCTGACCGGAACGGCGGCCCTGCGTGGTCAGCACCAGGATGTGGGCGGCATTCAGCAGATCGCCCAGACCCAGCCGGTAAAACAGCAGCGGCGCCCGCAGAACAAAACGCAACAAACCGTGCGGATAAGGAAATACCAGGTGAGAGGGGGAAGCAGCCATAGACTTAATCCATAAATCGCTTAAGATTTTCCAGAGATAACAGTACTTCGCTACACCCTCAGTATAGTTCAATTTTTGATACACGACAGTTGGAACTAGGCAATCTCGCTCAGTAAAACCCCGATTTCTTTGTGCAGTTTTGTTTTAGATTATTGAAATAACATGGGACTAAAATGAAGGTTGGTATTTGCTGCGCACCTCAAGGAGCAATCATGATCGGCAAAATTCGCCTGGTAACCGAAGCGGACGCGGCTGACGTTCAGGCTATCTATGAACCATACGTTCGGGAAACGGCGATTTCGTGTGAATTGGAACCGCCGACAGTGGGCGAGATGCAGCGCCGCATCCGCGAAACGCTGGCACTGATGCCCTGGCTGGTGTATGAAACTGCGGCGGGACAGGTCGCTGGTTACGCTTACGCCCACAAATTCCGGGAACGCGCCGCTTATCAATGGTCGGTAGAAGTCTCCGCCTATGTGGATGCGCGGCTCCATCGCAGCGGGATTGGACGCGGCTTATACACCTCCCTGTTTGCGCTGCTGTATTTACAGGGTTTCTGTAACATCTACGCGGGCATCACCCTGCCCAATGCCAAAAGCGTGGGACTGCACCAGGCGATGGGTTTTCAGCAGGCGGGGGTTTATCCCCATGTGGGTTATAAACTGGGCCGTTGGCACGACGTTTCCCAATGGTGTCTGCTGCTGCCCGGCCCCCTAGACCCACCTCCGCCCCCGCGCCCCCTGGCCGCTGTGGTCAAGACCCCGGAATGGGAACTGGAAATCAACCGGGGACTGCCTTTGATTAAGGTCTGACCGGCGTCAGTCAGGCGTGTGCCAAGCGTCGGGCAAGCATCATAGACGTTTATAACCCCGCTGGTATACAATAATTTGGTGAAACCAAACTTGGGAGCAGCCGGGATGCCTGACAAATACGATCCGATGGCGGGGGGTCATCAGCCTGAAGAAGACGATGACGTCCCGTTTCACTTGCCCAAAAGCGCAGACTATGAAGACGATGGCCCTGCCGATGACGATGAAACCACCGACATCTGGAACGTCGCCAATTCACAAGATGTGCGGAACATGCCCACGATGCCGGTCTCAGCCGAGCCGGACTATCCGTCATCACCCGAAGCTAAGGATACGCAGCGCACCTTACCGGGCAGTGGGGGCCTAGACCCAAACCCGGATTTATTCGGGCCGGGGTTGACAGTGCGAAATGAGCCGGTGCGCTGCCAACCACCACCAAATGCCGCGCCACCGTATACCCAA
>DATALK010000113.1:0-1833 GCA_036261085.1 Phototrophicaceae bacterium
CCCGCTATCGCCCCAATTTCGGCCAGCAGTGCGCCATTAACATAACCGAGCATCGCTAACCCGGAACGCCGCAGCAGCAAATCATCCAGGTGAACCACTTTTTCACGCTCGACCAGCCAACCGATTTCCCGGCGGCTGTAATCCGGTTGGCTGGACAGCGGCGCATCCTCCCCAGCAGCGAGATAGGCGGCGAGCGCTTCCGCGCCCGTGCCATAACGCTCGAACAAGGTTTGCAGCCGTTCCAACGGCAGGCGCGTTTGGGCCTGTAAACGCTTGAACCAGGTCTGCTGTTCCGCTTCAGTTTGCGGATAACCTTTACCACCGCCGATGGGCAGGTCGCCGGTTTCGAGTTTGCGTGTGATTCCCAGTCGCTCAAACAGCTTATCGGCGGTCTGTTCAGCAAAAGCGCGGAAGGTCGTCCATTTGCCGCCAACCAGGGAATAAATTGGAAAGTGGATGGCCCCACCCGCTTCCACCACGCGCACGCTGTGATCGCGGCTGATCGCGCCCGTGCGGGAGGCATGACTGCTGGGCAGCGGGCGTACACCCGTAAATTTAAAGACGATGTGCGAACGATCCGCTTTCAGCTCCGGGAACACCACATTCACCAGTTCCAGAATATAGTCCACTTCGTCTTCGGTACAGCGGGCCAGGTCGGGATCATCAATACGAATATCCGTTGTCCCAGCCATCACTTTGCCCAGATACGGGCAAATCAGCGTAATGCGCCCGTCTTTATTCTCGAAGAAGAATTCATGCCCATGCAGCGACTCGTACAATTCGGGGTAATCCAGGATGAGGTGCGAACCCTTTGTGCCACCAATAAAATCCGTTTTTTGCAGCATCGCCTGGTTGGCGAAGTCAATCCACGGGCCAGCGGCGTTAACGACAATTTGTGGACGAACATCCAGCACTTCCCCGGTCAACTCATCGTGCAATGTCACCACATCCCCATTAGCACTGTGCAGGCTGACATAATTCAGCGCACGCGCCGTTGCCGAAATCGCCTCGGCATCCTGTACCAGTTCCACACAAATCCGCTCAGGATACGGAAAAAAAGCATCATAGTAAGTGGCCGTAAACAGGATATTGGGATTCAATTTGGGGCGAAGTTCTAATGACTGCCGCTTTCCAGCAAATTTGTGGGTTGGCATGGTGCGGTAGGGACTGGCAAAAATGTCGTACAGAATCAAACCGATTTTAATCACCAGCGCGCCGCGTTCGCTCGGTTTGTCGCGCAGGCGCAGGAACTTCAGCGGGGCGTTCAGAATGCCAGAGAACCAGTGGAAAATCGTCGTGGTTGTTGGCAGCGGCTTAACGGCATGGGGAGCATTCCGCAGCAGGCGGTTGCGTTCTACCAGCGCTTCCCGCACCAGCCGAAATTCGCCGTTTTCCAGGTAACGAATGCCGCCGTGCGCCATATGTGACGAAGCCGCGCTGGCCCCGGAGCAAAAATCACCCCGGTCAACCAGCAACACATCCACCCCATGCAGCGCGAGTTCGCGGAAAACCCCGATGCCGTTAATCCCCGCGCCGACAATTAACACGGTCACGTTCGGCTTTTGCCGGAGTTGTTTCAAAATTTCCTGTCGAGACATTGCTGAACCTTTCTCAATTCGACATCAGCGGCCTCATTCAGTAAACTAACCGAATGAAAAACCACTCACGTTTAAATGCCAATCTACCAAAACAAATACCGGTATTTGCCATCACCACACGCGGGCTGGAAACCGTCAGCGCCCAGGAATTGGCCTCGTGTCCGGGCCTGACCATTACCCAAACGGCCTACCGCCGTGTGGAAGCGCTTTGCGACGAACCCCAGCCGCTAACCGG
>DATALK010000683.1:0-9289 GCA_036261085.1 Phototrophicaceae bacterium
GTAAGCTCTCCCTGTTTTTGGAAACGCTAGACCGCTCAGTGAATATGGTTTGACAACACGCGTTTAATACTTTTTAGGAGTTCCACCGGACCAAAAGGCTTGGTAATGTAATCATCAACTTTAGCGATATGCAAACCCAAAACCTTGTCAATACTCTGGGCGCGCGCTGTCACCACAATCACGGGGATGCGGTTGGTGCTGGGATTCGCTTTCATCCGCCGGTAGACTTCCCACCCATCCATGTCCGGCATCATTAAGTCCAGCAAAACCAAGTCAGGCCGAAGGTCTTCGACCACCTGTAGCCCTTTCGCCCCACCGGGCGCGCCAATGACCTCGTAACCTTCGCGTGACAAGATCAAGCGAACCAAGTCAATCATATCCGATTCATCTTCAATACAAACTACGCGGACGGATGTCATGGAA
Source organism: Phototrophicaceae bacterium (assembly GCA_036261085.1). Lineage (GTDB taxonomy): Bacteria > Chloroflexota > Anaerolineae > Aggregatilineales > Phototrophicaceae > CFX2. The sequence continues at coordinate 424 of DATALK010000683.1, forward strand.
TCAATACCTCCGGCGCAGAACGACCCGAAGCCCAAATAACCTCAATTTCCAGTCTACCATAGAGAATGGAACCGTGTCTATAAATTTTTTAATATCGCATCATCATTTGAGGTCACAGAACCTTCATTTGACCTGGATAGTCAAGAACTAATTATGGTAATTGGTGTTTGTGAAATCGAAATTAACTTCCCGGAAACCCATCCTCTGAAAGACACACATAGCCTTATGCCCGCCAGGAGGCAGCAATGCGTTAGAGGATTGTGGCGAAAATTGTGTGACGCTCATCACAATTCAGGATATACTCACGACCATCACGTTAATATTGATCAGAAGCGGAGGTTTATCCTTGAATTTGCATGAATACCAATCAAAGCTCCGTTTTGGAGAATTTGGAATACCGGTTCCTCGTGGTAAAACGGCCAACACCCCCCAACAAGCCTATGAAATTGCCCGTGAATTAGGCTGCCCTGTAGTCGTTAAAGCCCAGGTTTTGGTTGGCGGACGCGGCAAAGCGGGCGGGGTCAAAGTTGCCAAGACCCCGGAACAGGCGGAAGAAAATGCGAATACTATTCTGGGAATGAAAATTAAAGGTTTGACTGTTCGTAAAGTGCTTATTGACCCCGCCGCCAATATTGCTCAGGAGATTTATCTGGCAATTGCCAATGACCGTGCCGCTAACCGTCCGGTCATTATGGCCTCATCCGAAGGCGGTATCGAAATTGAGCAGGTCGCTAAAGAAAAACCCGACGCGATTATCCGCGAACGGATTAATCCGTTCCTCGGTTTACTCGATTATCAGGCGCGCAATCTTGCCAGCGGCATCAACCTCCCCCACGAACACTGGCGCGCTTTCAGTAAAATCGCCAGCAGCCTGTACCAGTGTTATCTCGCCAGTGACGCCGCCCTCGCCGAAATTAACCCTCTGGTTGTCACCCAGGAAAATCAGCTTCTCGCGCTCGACGGCAAAATGATTCTGGATGACAACGCCCTGTACCGCCATTCCAACCTGGCGGATATGCGCGACACCGACGCCGAACCGGCAGAAGAAACCCTGGCGCGCGCGGCTGGTATTAGCTATGTCAAACTAAATGGGCAAATTGGCTGCATGGTCAACGGCGCGGGTCTTGCCATGACCACCATGGACATGACCAAACTCTACGGCGGCGACGAAATCGGCCCGGCCAACTTTTTGGACATCGGCGGCGGCGCGCAGGCGTCAAAAGTAGCGGCGGCGCTGCGCATTATCCTGTCTGACGCCAATGTTAAATCCGTGCTATTGAATATTTTCGGCGGCATCACGCGCGGTGACGAAGTGGCGCGCGGGATTCTGGAAGCTCTCCACGAAGTGCCGACCAACCTACCAATGGTTATTCGGCTGGTCGGCACAAATGCGGAAGAGGGCCGCGCTCTGATTGACAATGCCCACTTTACCAATTTATCCAGCGCCGCCACACTGACGGAAGCGGCCAAAAAAGCGGTTGAGTTTGCTCGTAAGGCGCTGACCGTCGAAAAAGGAGCCGATTAATATGGCGATTCTGGTCAACCAAGAAACCAGCCTGATTGTGCAGGGCATCACCGGACGCGAAGGCAGCTTCCACACCAAACAAATGATTGAGTACGGTACAAACGTCGTTGGCGGCGTGACGCCGGGAAAAGGCGGCGAGTGGGTTCATGGTAAGCCGGTGTTCGACTCGGTCAAAAAGGCGGTAGACGCCACCGGCGCGAATGCCAGCATTATCTATGTCGCCGCACCGTATGCCCCCGATGCCATTTATGAAGCGGTTGACGCTGGGATTGAACTGATTGTCTGCATCACCGAAGGCATCCCTATCATCGAGATGATGAAAGTCTACGAGTATCTGCGGCACAGCCCCAGCCGACTAATCGGCCCCAACTGTCCCGGCTTACTTGCCCCCGGTCTGGCAAAAATCGGTATCATGCCCGGCTACATCGCCAAACCCGGCAATGTGGGCGTCGTTTCCAAAAGTGGCACCCTCACTTACGAAGTCGTGTATGCCCTCTCCAATGCCGGTCTCGGTCAGACCACCTGCGTCGGCATTGGTGGCGATCCGATTGTGGGCACCAATTTTGTCGAAACACTGCAAATGTTTGAAGAAGACCCTGAAACCGAAAAGGTTGTCTTAATCGGGGAAATTGGTGGGCGCGCCGAAGTCGACGCGGCAGATTTCATCGGAATGCACATGACCAAACCGGTAGCCGCCTTTATCGCTGGTAAGAGCGCCCCACCCGGCACGCGCATGGGCCACGCTGGCGCGATCATCGAAGGTGGCGAAGGCACAGCGACGGAAAAAATCGAGGCGCTGCTAGCCGCTGGCGTCCGGGTCGCGGATAATCCCGAACAAATTCCCGCCCTACTGAAATAAACTCACATAAACCGGGGCAACGGCGAGTTGCCCCATAGGAAGTTTTGGCCGTCCGAAGAAACGACTTGTCCGCTAAAGATGGCACTGCCCAAAAGACATTATACGCCTGATAAACAGGCAAAGAACAGGTAAAATTACAGAGATTATTACAAATTTTAAACTTCTAAACCGAGGTGTGTACTCGAATGAGACAAGGGTTTTAGCTACTGTCCCGTCAGCCAAACACGAAACAGACGGCCAAAACCTGGATTGCCAGAGAGACAGCAGCATAGCTTAATTTTTGCGCAGATAGGGGCAACGGCAAGTTGCCCCTATCGCTCCACCCGTTCGACAGCGATTTCCGGCAACCAACCCTGGCGACCATCCGGCAAGCTGAACCGCAACCAACCCGCGCGAGCATCAATCAGATGGAGTTCCGCCGCCGAATGCAGCGCAAAAAGGTCGAGATAATCCGCACCGGGGCCGCTCATCACACTCACAACATCCTTAACGACTACGCCTGCGGGCCGATTCGCCAGCATCCATAAACGACTGCCCAATAAAACCAGAGTCAGCAAAACAACCCCGCCACTAATCGCCAGGGACACCCGCAAACGACGGCCCCAGGCTGGTCGTATCACGGCCACGCTCAACCTGCCAAACCACCCAAACCACAGCAGCAGCGCGAGGCATTGAAGTTCCGGCAGTGTCACCAGGCCGGTAGACCATTCCGCCAAACCCGCGATCAGATCAACCTCATCGCCCTGGATTTCCACTCGTTGGGCGCGAACCAGCGCCAGATTATGATTTAAATCCGCATCACGCGGCGTGATCCGCTGTGCCAAACGGTAGTTGAGCAGCGCCCGCCCCCAATCACCCTGGTGGTAATAAGTGTTCCCCAGGTTGAAAAACAGTGTGCTGTTCTGCCATCCAGCCTCTATGAGCGTGGTATAAAGATCAGCCGCCGCCGCATAATCCGCATTCTGATAAGCAATTTCAGCCTGGGCAGCGGTAGCCAGCAAATCATTCGACTGCGCTTGCGCCGAAACCACCAGCAGCATAAACAGCAGCGCCAACAACAGCCGCTTCATTCGGTCCCCCAAGCAACATCTACCTGGGCCAGCGTCTCTAACGTCTGCTGCACCAGTTGGCGCACGTCCACAGTATTGACTGGTGCATACTGGCCCTCGTTCGCCCATTCCAGACAGGCTAACACGCGCGCGGCGACAGCCGGAGGTAATGCGCGGCTGTCCATAACCCGCTGCAAACCGTTCAAATCCAACCGACGGGGCGAATGCGCAAGTTTATCATCAAAGTAAGCATAAATGGCCTGTTCCATCTGCCGGTAAGCAGCTTTGGGCGCGGCCTTCCCGGCGGCCCGAAGCCGCGCCCGCGCCCGCTTAAGCGCGGCAGTTCGGCGCAGGCTGGCCTGATCGCGGTGACGGCGGCGCTGCCGTTCCATCCAGCCGAAACTAACAATAGCTCCCATCGGCGGCAGCAGCCATAACAGCCAGAAACCCCAACCCGGTTCCAGACCCTCACTGGTCAGCACCGCCGGAAGCGGCTTTAAAGGCAGTAATTCACTGGCTGGAAATGACGGATGGGAGTCCGGTGTTGCTACCACCAAATTACTGCTGTCAGCCCCTGGCAAAACTTCCAGCGTTATCGGGGTCGTGGTCAGGGTGCGGTACGCCAAACGACTCGGATCAAAATAAATCCAGGTCGCTGCCGGTAATACCTGAGGGCCGGTCTGATTAGGAACCAGAACCCATTCAAAAACCTGCTGCCCCACCATCGAGCCGTTTTCCGGCGCAACCGTATAGGTGCTGGGGTTCGTAAAAATCTGCCAACCTTCTGGCGCGGGCACTTCCGGCGGGGAAAGCTGTTCGACATTCCCAGTGCCGGAGAGGGTCAGCTTTAAGGTCAGCGGTTCGCCCAGAATCACCGACTGACGGTTAAGGGTAGCCGTCAAATTAAACTGCCCCACAGCGCCGTTAAAACCGACGGGCGCGCCCGCTGGCAACGACTGCACCTGCACGTTTACCGCGTCAGAACTCAGGCGTTCCGCTGGACGAAAAACCGTTTCAGGGAGGACCACATACGCGGGAGCGATACTGAGACTGCCAGCACGGGTGGGATACAGCGCCGTTCGGATTTCGATGACCTGATAGGTACGATTATTAACCTGCTGAGAAGACTGGACAAACGGAAACGGTGGTACATCCACCCGCCAGAAACCCTCAAAGTCGGGGGATTCGTAAGAAGGCGAAAGCTCAACGGCAGTATAAAAGCGCACAATATAGGTAATTTGCTGGCCGACAAATGGCGTTGGATTATCCACTACCGCCTCAACCCAATAATCGGGCGCTGCCGTTTCTTGAGCGGATACCCGACTGATAACTGCCAATACCAGCGCCAACAGCCCCATCATAACCAATCGTTTGACCATCACCAGTCCTTTTCCAGCGGCGCAGCCTGGGGCGTCAGTCTTCGAAGGTATTCACTAAGCGTTTGCTGGTCACGCTGAATTGCATCTAAAAGCTGTTGGGCTTCTTCCACCGTTAACGCTTCGGTTGACTGTGGCTCTAGCTCATTAGCCATATCGCCACCCGGTGAGGGGGTTGGGGTCGCGGTTGCCACCGACTGACCGTTATCAGCATTTGTCGGTGTCGGTTGCGGTTGGTCGCCAGATGGTGGAGTTGGCGGCACAATCCGTTTCAGCGCCAATTCCAGGTTATAACGCGCATCCGCATCCCCCGGATTCAACAGCAAAGCTTGTTGGTAAGCCTGCACCGCCTGCGGGAAATGGCTCATTTCAAAATAGACATTGCCGAGATTGTAGTAGGCGGTGGCGGTTAGTTCCGTATCAGCCAGGGCCAACGCTTGTTCCAACGCGGCCACCGCGCGCTCCATCTGGCCGGACTGCGCCAGGGCGCTGGCCGCGTTATAATACGGCTCCGGCAAATCCGACGCAGCCACCTGTGCCGCCTGATAAGCAGCTAACGCCGCCAGATATTCGCCCCGATAATAAAGCTCATTTCCGGTACTCACCCGCTCGGCTGGATTCACATCGCAACCGGAAAGCAACGCCAGCAGCATAAAAACCCAGATGAATTTCATACGGATTTTCTCCGTGTCAGGGGCAGCGCAATTTCCAGGGAAAGTAGCAGCAGCGCCAACACGACAAAAATCTCAAAGCGCTCGATGCTCCGACTCTGGACGCGATTCGCCAACGGCCCGCCGCCCATCTGCTGAATCCGCTTAATTAAGTCCTCCATTTCGGTTCCTTCAGCGTTAGCGTGCTGATAAGTGCCGCCGGTTCGCTCCGCAAGCGCCCGCAGGCCAGCCTCATTGAGGGCCGACAAAACCACATCACCGGATGCAGCGGATTTATAACCGGTCACGTTTCCGGCGGCATCCAAGACTGGCACGGGTTCTCCCTGCGTTTCACCATAACCAACCGCGTCAATTGTAATTCCGGCGTCAGCCGCTTCTGCCGCAGCATTCAGGGGATCACCGTCAAAGTTTTCGCCATCGCTCACGACAATAATCATCTGCCGCGTCACTCGACGCTGATTAAACGCCGCGATTGCCAAGCGCAGTGCTTTTTCCAATGCGGTTCCCTGGCGGGTAACGGACTGACTCGATGCGGCTTTCAAAAAAGTTTCTGCCGAAGATAAATCCGTGGTCAGCGGGAACTGGACAAAAGCATCACCCGCGAACAGGATTAAACCCACTTCGTGGCCTGTCAATCCGGCCAATAAACGCCGCAGTCCTAACCGGGCACGTTCCAAACGACTGGGCAGCACATCCTGGACATTCATGCTGTTGCTGACATCCAGCACAATCATGACCGAAACACCCTGCGTTTCCAGAATGTCTACATCCAGGCCCCACAACGGACGAGCCAGCGCCAGCGCGGTTAACGCCGCCGCCGCCAGCCACAACACGGATTTCCAGTTCCGACGGGCAGACCTAGACGCGGGCGTTTCGCGCTTTAACCAGGCCGCATCCCCAAGCTGCTGCCAGCGGATTTGACGGTGATGCTCACGCCGAAACAACCAGACCGCCGCCAAAGGCAGCACCACCAGCAGCAGCAGAACACCGGGATAAACAAATGTCATGGCAGCACCTGGAAAACCGTTTGACGTAACAGGCGTTCTCCCAACAGCAGCACCAGCACCCCCCATAACAGCGCGCCAGCCTGTTCCTGCCAGTTTACCAACACCTGCCGGGTCACGTCAGAGCGTTCTAGCGCGTTAATCTGATCGTAAATGCGCTGCAAGCTGCTCAGGTCTTCGGCGCGAAAATACAGGCCGCCAGTCGCGGCAGCAATCGCCTGAAGTGTCAGTTCATCTAGATCACTTTCAATCAACTGAGTATTTCCCGCCGCGTCAGGGAACGGAACCTGACCGGTTTTGCCCATGCCAATCGTATAAACCCGTATACCTAAAGCGGCTACCGCCTGCGCTGCCGTCAACGGCCCCATGCCACCGGCGTTGTTCGCCCCATCCGTCAGCAGGATAATCACCCGACTGGCTGCCGCGCTCTGGCGCAGCATATTGCCCGCCGCCGCAATACCCAACCCAATGGCGGTTCCATCGGTTAAGCCAAAATCGGGGGCCAACTGCACTTCGGCTAAAGACGCTTGCAGCACCCGATAATCCAGCGTCGGCGGTGTCTGCTGGAACGCATCCTGAGCAAAAACGACCAGCCCAATCTGATCAAACTCGCGTCCCGCAATAAAATCACTGATGACCGCTTGCGCTGCCGCCAACCGGTTCTGCGGCGCAAAATCCAGTGCGGCCATGCTGCCGGAAATATCCAGCGCCAACACAATATCAATGCCTTGCCCGCGAATCAATTCCTGGCTGTTACCACTTTGGGGCCGCGCCAGCGCCACGACCAACAGCATCCAGGCCAGCAAGCGCAGACTATCCGGCAAATGACGAAAACGCACGCGCACGCTGACCGGCAAATCCGCCAGCAAGCGGGTATCCGAATAACGCAGAACCGGAAACACAGGACGCCAGCGACGAATAACCATTCGTAATAAAACCGCCAGCGGAATCAGGAGCAACAACAGCGCGGCGGGGTGGGCAAAGCGAAAAACCATCAGACCGTAACCGCCTTTTCCTGGCGACTGGTGTTCTCCACCCACTGCGCCGCCCGGATTAAACGCGGCATGGCATTGGCTTCCGGCCGCAACTGGGCGAATTTAACCAGATCAAGATGTTCTAGAATGCGCTTCAGATCGCGCCATTGGCCCTCGTTGAGCTGCGGGTGCGCCGATAAAGCGGTCAGCAGTTCGGCGCTGGTTAATTCCCCGGCGGAAACGCCAAATCGCGCCTCGATGTATTTCCGCAGCGCTTCGCCCAGCAAATCGTAGGCACGAGATGCTGGCAGCGTCTCCAGCCGCCGGAGTTCGCGCAGCGTCATCGCCGTTAGATCTCCCGACATTTCAGCCGCCGGGACGCGCCTACGCCTTTTCCGCAACCACACTCCCACCCCAATACCAACAACCGCTACCCCCCCACCGCCAACCAGCACCAACCAGGGTGCAACATACGGCAGCGCGGCGGGTGGCTTCAAGGGACGTAAGGCCAAATCATCCGGTTTTAACACACTGGGAACGGCAAAAAATGCCGGTTCAACGACCTGGCGGAAAGTTTTCGATGAATTTGGCCGACGATATTCAACAAAGGTTTCGGGCGTCTGATAATCCCCCGGTTGCCAGAGAATCACCGTTAACTCCAGGCGATAAAGTGTCTGACCCCCGCTGGTCGTTTGGCTCACTTTACCGACGTTTGTCACCATCAATGGCGGCCAATCCAGCGCAAAAGTCGGCAGCGTGACAACTGCATCGGCGGGCGCTGCCACCGTCAGCGTGAGCTGCACCGGTTCACCAATCAACGGCGATCCCTGATTGGCTGTGAAAGCCGCACGAACTTCGGCCTGCGCTTGCCCAGGAATAACCAAACCCATGAGCGCACTCAGACACACCGCGACGATTCTCAACACCAACCGCATCACCGCTACCGTCCCAACCGCCGCGCCCGCTGGCGAAAAAATTGCACCAGCGCTTGCACATAATCCCCATCCGACGGCACTTCAATTCGGTCAACACCTGCGCCAACCAGCACTGCATTGCGCTGTTCATGGAAACTTTGGGCTTGCCGCTGGAACCCCTCGCGCCAACTGACCGGAGTGGTATCTATCCAGTTCACCGTGCCAGTTTCAGCATCCTGCACGGCAAGCAATCCGACATCCGGCCAGTTTTTTTCCAACGGATCACCTAACAGCACCGCCACCACATCATGCCGCCGCGCCAGCAATGCCAGATCAACCGCATAGGTCGCACCCGGCAGCAGAAAATCAGAAATCAGAAAGACAATTGCCCGCCGCTTGAGCAGGCGGTTGACGGTTTGCAGCGCCAGTGACAAATTCGTACCGCGCTTTTGCGGTTGGGCTGACAGCAGTTCGCGGATTAATCGCAGAGTGTG
>DATALK010000684.1:0-3338 GCA_036261085.1 Phototrophicaceae bacterium
TTTTCTGCCAAGCAGCAGCCAAAATGGAAACAGGAGATAAATCCATGAAAACCGCACCAGGGCGATGACAATAAAAAAGATCAGCATCAACCCGGGGAAAAAGCGGTTTTGGGGTGGTTTTCCCTGGAGTAAGGTTAAAAAGGCCCACCCTAAAATCAGCGCTGCCGCCTGATGAAAGGTCTCCTGCGAAATCGTGGGCATAAACATCAGCACCGGACTGACCGCCAGCAGGGCCAGCATGGTCAACAAAATTTGCCGCCCATTAAATCGGGCCAGTAAAAGACAGGCCCAGACACACACCGCCATAACGGCCATATTTAAGAAGATGCCGGTATAGGTTTCCCAGCCCACCACGCGGGCGACCAGACCGTAGATCGCCGGATAGGGAAACCCCCACAGCGCATAGTGAATACTTTCAATCCGAGGTGGAACCTCGTTAAAGGTATAAAATCCGCCTTGAAAACCCGTCTTTTGAAAGGTCAAAATCTGATGCCAGTAATAAGTCTGGTCGCTCCAGCCAACTGGCAAGAACTGGGTTATGTTAACCTGAAAATAACCAGACAGCAGCACCAGGGTTGCCAAGCCGGGCAGCAGGCCCGCCAGGGCAATCAGCAGATAACGACCCAAACGGTCTGATAATTTCCGCGAGGCATGAACAGCTTGAGGCACAGGCATCATGGCACGGTTAAGGTTGTTAAATAGGCCAGTTCACCCAGCGGGGTTCCGTCTGGCAGAGTCACCGGGAGATTGTGGGTGGCGGCGCCAACAAATTGATACACGCCCAGCAATAAGGGGTATTCACCGGGAGCGCTGTCACAGGGAATGGTCAGCCCTCGTTGATCGGGATACGGGCGGTCAACCTGCCAGAGCGGGGCTTCGAGATACCCCGGCATTCCATCGGCCCATGTTATGCCCTGACCATCTGCACCGACCAGAACCAGCGTCGTACTCACCGTCGCCGGCGCCGTTTTTGTCACCCGCCACCAACTTTGAAAGGTAACGGTCTGGCACGGCTGAACCACCACACTGTCGTTGAGCTGCCAATTCATCAAGACCAGCTGCTGATTATAAACATAGGTATCACGCAAATCATCCGGGATGCGCCAATAGTGGGTCAATGTTAGGGTAGCGGCTGAATCTGTCTCTGAGTCAAACCAGGTCCAGACTTTAAACGGCGCGTACAATTTTTCCAGTTGAGTCAGGAAATCTTGGGCCGCTGGCAGCGAATCCATATTCAGCCACCAGATATCCTGGCTGTCGCCCCTAAAATCGGCCAACTGCTGAACGGCCACCGCATCCGCTGCACTGGCCGTCTGGTCTAAAACGGCGGCGTCTGCCGTGTTCGCCAGTAAATGAAATCGGTTCGCGGGGGGGATTAAAGCGGCTGTCGAACGCAGATTATCCAGCATAAAAAGATGCTGCCACACCGCTGGCGCTGAAAAAACCACGCGACTGTCAGGGCGTAGGTCTACCGTTAGCACGGGTTCACGGGACGACGACCAAAGATTTAGGGTTCCGGGCAGCAGCAGCGGTAGGGCGAAGCCGACGGCTAAGATAACGCGAACTGGACGTGCCAGAAAAATCAGTCCGCGCGCGGCCAGCAGCGCCAGCACCGGAACAGCGGTGAGCAAATTCAGAATCAGGCTGGCGGGCAGTAGGAGCTGAATGCCAAAAACCACGATAAAAACCAACAGCAGCTCTTGAACCCGGCGCGCCTGATTATCCAACAAGCTAAGACCCGCACCCCCGAACAACACCACATACTGCGCCACATGGAACGGGTTAACCCCCACCGGCAAGAACTTCTGGGCCGTTTCCACCCCCTGCCAGAAGGCCAGTTCTGACGGCAGGAACAGCAGTCGGGGAATCAGGGCCAGACCGATCAGCCCATAAAAATACACCGATTGCCGTTTCAGTCTGGCATTTGTCCACAGCCAGAAGCCATGAAGCCCGATAAGATAAACCAGCGGGGTATAACTATAAACCGCCGCAATCGCCAGCAAGAAATAAATCCAGCCCACTGGCCGCTGGTGTTGATCGGCGCGGAAAAATACCAGATGCAGCCCCAATGTCATGGCGATTACGGCTAGATAGGGCAGCCCCACTAAACCCGGTACGGCCAGCATTGCCAGCAACCAGACCGCTAACCAACCGGTTGCTCGGCCAAAAAGATCACTGCCCAACCGAAATACCAGGGCCAGACACAGGCTTCCGGCTAAAAGCTGCGGCAAGGTTTTGATGAATGGCGGCGCATCAATATAAGTCTGGCTCCACGCGGACTGAAGAATCAGCGTTAATTCGGTCAGCGGACGCTGGATTAATCCCGGCGACAGCCATTCCTGGAGCGCGAGATGATTGGCGTCCACTGCGGATTGGATCAGCCATAGCCCCAATAAACCCGCGATGAGGATGAGTATCCCGGCCCCCATCCACCGGCGGCGACTCATGGTAAACACAGTTGGATTATCTTTCCAAGCGATTTCTGGTCGTAAATGCAAACGGAGAAAACTTCCTTACCCCGGGGGCAGTGTATCATCTGGCGACCCAATTTGCTATTCCAACCTGGATTTAGGAAAAACGAGGCCGCAACCAAACAAAAACTATTCACCACCCGTTGATTGAAATGGTGAAACTTTTCCCTGGTCGGCCCTGTTCCCGAACGCGGCGGGCGATCAACTGCGTATATTGGGAGCCAAAGTCAAGGACGGCAATGCCGCCGTGTCGTGGGTCAGTCATAACGGTTAGGCATCCTTTGCAAACTTCATTTTGTCCATTAGCTGTATTACTTCACCGATGTCACACTTTCGAAACTCTTGGTAATACATACCTACCGCATAGTTTATCCAGAGTAAAAGATCAAATGTATTGCTCCACCCAGCATAACCCATCGCTCCCATATTGTTTAAAGCGCCCTCTTCTTGAATCCACATAGCGCTCTCAGGCAACAGCAGGTATTCAAAAGTCACCTGACGTGCGGCATCACGAATTTCTTCTGATGATTCTGATGTTTCTTGATCGTGAATATAATCCAACAAATCAATTTTAGTAGTCGAATCGGAATCAGCGGATACATATTGTTCAATCAAATGTAGATCTAAAATACCGTGCATTGCAGACAATTTTTGGTGGTTAAATTGCATTTTATATCGTCGTAAGCCACTACCCATCCAATGAGAGTAATATTCTACTTCGGCGGTAGTTTCCAGTATCGTCAATATAACTTTTGTTGCCCCTGAGCCGGTCCAAAAATGATGTTTATAAATGGTCAAGCCGAACTCCCTGTAAAATAAACCGGCTTATTAACATCAGGGCGACCACTGGGTCGCCCTGATGACTTT
>DATALK010000685.1:0-5859 GCA_036261085.1 Phototrophicaceae bacterium
CTTTCTGCATAGAGCTGGATAAAATTGTGATGTGGCAGCCAAATAAACTCGAAATTGAGCGTCTCGACAAACTGCAACGGCTGGAGGCGCAGGGGATTGAAGCCTATCCGCGCCGTGTCCAGCGCACGCATACGGCGGCGCAAGCGGTGGCCGACTATGAGGCCGCCGAAACCCGCGACCTGGAAACCGCCGAAAGCCTGGAAGTGATCGTCTGTGGCCGCATTCGCCGGGTGAATATCAAGGGCAAAATCTCGTTTATTCACATTGAGGACGAAACCGGGCGGGTGCAGGTGTTGCTGCGGGTGAATGACCTGGGCGAGGCCGCCTACGATCTCGTGAAAGACAAGTTGATCGAAATGGACGATTTTGTCCAGGCTGCCGGGACGATGATGCGCACAAAAGCCGGTGAAATCAGCGTCTTGGCGCGCGAGTTCAAGCTGTTGAGTAAGTCGCTTAGCCCCCTGCCGGTCATTAAACAGCGGGTGCTGGAGGATGGCACAACGGTTGAGTACGGCGAATTCAGCGATGTTGAACAGCGCTACCGCCAGCGCTATGCCGATCTGGCCGTCAATCGAGACGTGCGCGATGTGTTTGTGAAACGTGCCGAAGTGTTACGCGCCCTGCGGCGGTTTTTTGACAGCGAAGGTTTCCTCGAAGTGGAAACACCGATTTTGCAGCCGATTTATGGCGGCGCGGCGGCCCGTCCGTTTGTCACTCATCACAACCAACTCAAGCAGGATTTATATCTGCGTATCAGTTTTGAACTGTATCTCAAGCGGCTGCTGGCGGGCGGTTACGATGCCGTTTACGAAGTCGGGCGCGATTTCCGTAACGAGGGCGTGAGCTACAAACACAACCCCGAATTTACGATGGTCGAGTTCTACAAAGCCTACATTGATTATCGCGGCGTGATGGATTTGACCGAGCGGTTGTTTGCGTCCGTTGCGCAATCGGTGACGGGCAGCCCTCTGGTGACTTTCCAGGGGCAGACGATCAATTTTGCGCCGCCCTGGCCGCGTTTGACCATGCGCGAGGCCATCAAACAGCAGGCCGCAATTGATTACATGGACTATCCCACCGCTGCCGCGCTGGAAAAAGTTATTCGGGACGGTGGCGGTTCGGTTCCGCCGAATCAGCCTTGGGGCAAGCTAGTCAGCTATCTGTTTGAAGAACACGTTGAGACCAAGCTGATTCAACCGACGTTTATCACCGATTACCCGCGTGATATTTCGCCGTTTGCTAAGAAAGTGGATTACGACGATCTGCATGTGGAGCGGTTTGAGTTTTACATCGCGGGCATGGAGATGGGCAACGCCTTCACCGAACTGAACGACCCCCGCGACCAGGAAGCACGTTTCCTGGAAATGGCAAAACTCTACCGGGACGACGACGACGATGCCGCGCCACTGGATGAGGATTACCTGCGGGCCATGCGCTACGGGATGCCGCCGATGGGCGGGTGGGGCATGGGCATTGACCGGATGGTGATGCTGCTCACCGATCAGCGTTCCATTCGTGATGTGTTGTTGTTCCCCCATCTGCGCGAAGAAAAATAATAAAAAACGGGGACAAGCCTTACGCTTGTCCCCAGCAGTCTGCTTGGTTGTGAAAGCGACTGTTGTTTAAACGATCACCTTCAGGCCGCCGACGCCGCCGTTGAAGTGAATGTAGATTTGTTTGTCGGCGATGTTAAAGCCTTCGGTTTCCCAGACGCCGCTGGTGCCAATGAAGTTGTCACCGCCGCGCACGCGCTTAAAGCCGGCGGGGACACTGACGCCACCTAAGCCGCCATCAGCCTCGACCCGAATCGCGGCAGTGGCCGGAACGTGAACTTCAACCCCGCCGACCCCGCCATCTACTTTCAGGTTCAGGGCCGCGCCATCCGCAATGGTGATGTGGCTGGCTCCTACGCCGCCGCTGACTTTCACCGCGTAGCGGCTGCTGCTGGCGGGCAGATTCAGGAAGGTTTCGCCGACCCCGCCTTCGAGTTCCACATCCGCGACCCGCAGACCGCTCAGGTCAAACTTTGCTACCCCCACGCTGCCTTCAATATTGAACTTAACCGGCACATCCGGGCTGATGCCCACTTTCCAATACAGATCGTCGCGGTTCGCAAACTGGTTCAGCACCTTTTTGAACTGGTCGGTCACGGGGACATCCCGCATTTTCTGGTTCAGCCGGATGACCTTCTCAGTATCGCCGGAAACGTTAAATTCCATTTCGCCGACATAAGAGACTTCGGCTTCAAACAGATTATCTGAAGCGGTCAGCGCGGAAACGGCGATTTGTCCGACAACCGCGCCCAGGTTGACAGTAGCGGCGAGGGCTTTGTCTGCGGGTTCGCTGAATTGGGCGGTCTTGACTTCGGTCTCGCTGACGCCCACCGAACTCAACAGCTTATTAATGCTCTCGCCAATTTTATCGAACGAGAACGACCATTCCGTTACATACTGCTTGTCTTGTTTGTCTTGGGGATTCTGTTCACTCACGATGGATGCTCCTGATAAAGTTCGGCTGATAAGGGGCCGGGTGGGTTGGCGACCACCCGGCAGGATTGACACGATTTAGCGCACGTTCAATTCGCCGACGCCGCCTTCATAATCAATGATAATCGGATTGGCGGCGCTGCCAAAATTGGACGTTTCCCAGATACCGCTTTTCGAGATGCCCAGGCTGTCGTCACTGTTGCTCAACCGCTGGAAGTGTTTGGGCAGGTTGATGTCACCAATGCCAGTACGGGCGCGCAAACGGACAGCTGCGTCGGCTGGCAGGCGCAGGTTACATTCGCCGACGCCGCCCTTGATTGCGGCCTGCACCGCTGCTCCTGGCGGAACGGTGATGTTTAACTCACCAACCCCAATCTGTAAATGCGTCTCATAGTTGCCCTGAGCGGGGAGGGTGATATTCATTTCCCCCACGCCGCCGTTGACGCTTAATGCGGTCAAATTCAGGTGGCTCAAATCCAGGCGCGACTCGCCCACGCCGCCGTGTATCTCCAGCGCCAGCGGAATTTCAGGACTTAAGCGGAGTTTCCATTCCAGCTTGTCACTATGGAACCAGTTGGCCGGGTTCAGCCATTGGACAACCGATCCCCCGGATTGGCTGAGGCTGACATATTTTTGCGTAGTGCCGTCGTTGACAAAATGAATGTCACCGACATAGGTCAGGTCCGCATCCAGCAGTCGGGCCGGGTCGGTAGCGCTCTGCACGGTGGTTTCCCCAACCGGGAAATGCAGTTTGACTTCGGCGGAAGTCGCTTCATCGAGCGGCACGGTGAACTGTTCGTGTTTGACCGTAACCGAAGGCGCATTTTTGCCATACAACATCCAGATGCCAATGCCGACGGGGATAAGCGGCCACAGGCGGCCAATCCCGGCAAAAAGGCCAATGTTGCCGAGTAGGAAGATGACCCCCACTGCGATGAGGATAATCGCTATGGTGGAGGAATTCTGATCGAGGGTTTGCCCGCGTTTCGGTTTTTCATTCATGGTGGTTATTCCTTCTGCTTGTACTGCGCGTCGTCTGATTCAATTGGCGGCGTTACTGAATTTTCAGATCGCCCGTGCCGCCGCTGTACTTGATGACAATCTGCCGATCAGCTTCGGTAAAATTCGCGGTTTCCCAGACTCCATTGTCACCGATGAAGTTGTTCTGATCGCCCTGGCGTTCAAAGTTCGCGGGCACGTTGAGGTTGCCCGTGCCCGTGCTGGCTTCGATGCGCACGGCGGCGTCAGCGGGGACATCTACGGTGAAACCGCCGGTGCCGCTGCTGGCGATCAGTTCAACCGCCGCTCCCGCTTCAATTTCAACCGTGCCGCTGCCCGTGCCAACCGTGATGTTGGCCTGATAGGGCTGTTCGGCTGCCGGGAGGGTTAGCTGAATGCCGCCCGTGCCGGTGTTCACGACCAACTCTGTGAGGCGATCAAAAGCGCTCAAGTCCAGTTTTGCGCTGCCGGTTCCTGTGTTGATGTTCAGGGCCAGCGCGGCTTGCGGGTTAAGCTGCACCTGCCAATCCAGGCGTTGATCGGGATTAAACAGGATGCCGAGATCAAAGATGCTGCTGCGCCCATGAGTTTGACTGAGGCCAATCACCTTATCGGTTGTGCCGGTACTCTCGAAGGTCACGTCGCCTATATAATTAACGTTGGCGGCCAATAGATTGTTCGAATCTACCAGCGGGGTAATCGTGAGATCGCCGATTTCGGGGCGCAGGTTAATCTGTGCGGCAGTGGTGTCACCCAGCGGTTCTTCGTAACTGGCCGATTTGACTTCAACATCGGCGGCCCAACCCAATGCTGGCCCAATCAGCATCAAGCCGATCACTCCGGCAATCGTTCCGAGGCCGAAGAGGGTTCCTAAACCGGGGGCGCGGCGGCCAAACAACAGGTAGAGGCCGATCACAATCAGGAGGAACGGCCACAGCCGAAACAGGACGCTCAGATTTGTGTAAGAGAAAATTCCCAGGTTGGTCAGCAGTCCGATGATCCCGGCGCCCACCAGCAGCAGCGGCCAGAACAGCGAACGATTAGTCAGCGCACGATTCATGATAAGACTCCAGTCTTGGTTCTAGGATTCCAAAGTTGCTGGTTTACGGCGCACCAGGAGCAGGACACCCAACAGGATCAGGATTACCGGCCAGAAGCGGCCAATCAAACTGCCCAGACTGCCAAAGATATGGCCGATGCTGCCACCCAGGTTGCCAAAGAAGCTGCCCATCGCGCCGCCCAGATGACCGAAGAAACTGCCGATGCTGCCGCCCAGATTGCCAAAGAACGAACCAATGTCATGGAACGAAAACACGCCAGCATTCATCAGCAGGAGCATCACGCCCACGCCGATTAGAATCACGGCCAGCGTGCGGGAGGCCTGACGGTTTTCATTCCAATTAGGACGCGCGATCAGGACTTCGCGTTTTTGTTTCTGCATGGTGCTTTCCCTCTTTGTGTGTTTTTCTTATACCGGATAGTACGCACCCCACAGCCGGGAAGTTGCAACCAGCGGAAAAAAGTACGGACACGATAGATCGTGTACGTACTGATTAATTGAGCTTAAATTTGTTGAATGAATGATTTCTTGGCTTAACTTGGCGCTTGCGGTGATGGCACAGCACAGCGGGGCGGGCCTTCTGGTGGGTAGGTCCAGGTTTGCTGGACTTCCTGCGAGGCCGCCATCGAGCGGAATTCGTTATAGGTTGCCAGCAGGGCGGGGCAGTCGCCCAGGATTTCGGCGGCCTGTCCTTGCAGATACCAGCATTCAAAGCGCCGTTCGCTAATGGGTACTTTTTGCATGACCTGGAGGGCGGAACAGTGGTGCAGGGTTTCCTGCGCGGCTTTGAAGTCGCCCATCAGGAAATGTTCGAGGCCGAGCTGATACCAAGCGTCGGCATAACTCGGTGCGCGTTGGGTGACCTGGGTGCAGTAATCTATCGCCGCTTCATGTTCGCGCAGCAGGCTGGAAAGCTCGCACAGCCGCAGCCGCGCCTTTACATTTTCCGCGTCATAAACCATCACCTGAAAATACGCCGCTGTCGCAGCGTCCGCATCACCAAGCTGCATGGCATACAGGGCGCGTTCAAAGTACAACGGCACCAGCCGGGGATTAATTTCAATGGCTTTTTCAATGGCCGCAATCGCGCTTTTATAATCGCCCATGTCACTGTAGCTGATGGCTAAGGCGCGCTGGCTTTCCAACTGCCAGGTTGGATTGGCTGCCGCTTGCATACTCTCGCGCAGGGCGATTTCAAAGCTGCCAACACTGCCATAAGCCAGCGCCATAGCGATCCGCGCCAGCGTATTTTCCGGTGATGGTTTATGACGCGGAAAATGTAAAGGCGCGGCTGCGGCTGTGCGAGCTTTCCAT
>DATALK010000688.1:0-5863 GCA_036261085.1 Phototrophicaceae bacterium
CCTTAAGCATCAATCTGCTGCCAGAAAGGCCAATAGCTTCTGATTCACCAATTCGGTCTGGACGAGTAACAGATCGTGGCCCGCGTTAGGAATCAACTCGGTTCGAATTTGTGGCGCGACGGCCTGGAGCCGCTGCAAGGCCGCTTGCGCTGAATACAACACCTCATTTTCGCCAATCAGAACCAGGGTGGGAACGCTAAAGCGTTGCAACTCCGCGTCGCTCAGGGCGGTTAACACCGGCAACGCCTGGGGATTGGGTGACTCAAAACACCGCGCGGACAGCAAAAAATCATCCACCAGAGCTTCCAAAAGCGTCTCATTCTGGCGCGCCAGATCGCTGAAGTTCCATTTAAAAACGTTCACATAGGTATCCCGACTCGGTGTCAGATAGAGCGCCATCGTCCGTTGCAGATACTCGCCGCTAAAGGGCAGAAGTGTGCCAGCGGGTGCGACCAGCACGACTTTATTCAAGCGCTCCGGGGCGTGCAGCGCATATTGGCTCGCCAACCAGCCCCCATAAGACGGCCCCACCAGATTGACCTTAGCCATCAGACCCAAGCCATCAAATAACGCATCAAGCCAGGTGTTAGCATCATTGGGGCCAGTGATGGCGCGGGTATACACACTTCTTCCTACACATCCGGTGTTGATAAGGCCATCCACCGCATAGGTTCGGTGATTTGTGGATAGCGCCTCGACGTTCAAACTCCACATCAGCGAACAGGTTCCCGCCCCTGGCAGCAGCACCAGCGGCGGCGCATCCACTGGCCCACTGATCCGTACAAATGTCTGCCCATAGAGCGTGTCCACCATCTGGCATTCCGACGGAATCGGCCACGCCTGCGCCGCCGCCTCATACTGGGCCAGATATTCGGCCTGGGCTTCAGCGGAACGAAAAGGATGATAGGCGGTTGTGGTCATGTTTCTCTCCCAAAATAGAAATCAAAGCCAGAGCTTCAGGCAAGAGCACCTGCTGCTGGCAGCGTTAACACATTGGAATACGGTTGGTGTTCAGCCAGTTGAACCGGACTTTTCCACTGGAAACTGGATTTCAGCAGTAAAATCCCCGGTTTGTGGCGAACCATAGTAGAGTTCACGGGGGGCCGCCGTAATGTGATAGCCATTCGTGGCGACCCACTGCCCCAACGCCGCATATGCGGGCTTCAATCCTTCAACTTTTTGATGAAAGTTGGCAACCACCAGGGTCGCCACCTGCGGGATCGCGGTCATCTGCCGGACAACGATGGGACTAGCAGGCGCGGGAACTCGCTCGATCCCGATTCCCGGAATGGTGAAAGCGCATTCGGTGTCAATATTTTCGCCCCTATACCCGTCGTCATGATACAGTGGCAGGGGAATACCAACCGGTAGACCATTGGTTTTCATCCAGGCAGCAATCGCGCTGAACAACTCATTCCACCGCTGGGGAATTTGCTCCGGTGTTGGGATCGTTTCCCGCATGGCCGCGACGGTCAGCGCCTCTGCCGCTTTCAAGCTGACTTCGTATTCCGGCGGCATGTTTTCCCGCTCAAGACTCTGCAACCGAACCAGCAAGCGCTGCCGCCGGAGCTGAGCCGCTTCGATGGCACTTTCAGTCAGGGTCAATTGGGCCTTCAACAAACCCCGCAATTCATCCAGGGTGAGGTTATCGCGGAGAATCCGCACGATTTCCTCCAACGATAAACCCACCTCTTTCAGTGCGATGATCTGGTTGAGGGTCTGTAACTGCCCCGCATTGTAATAACGGTAGCCGGTAGCCGCATCCACCTGGGCGGGTTTGAGCAAACCAAGCGCATCATAATGGCGTAACGTTTCAATCGTCACGCTGGCAATCCGGGAAAATTCACCAATTCGATACATAGTTATGGTTATAAGCCCTGGGGTAACCCGAGAGTCAAGAGGGGATTTTCATCCGCAGCTTTTCGAACACAAAAGGGATAGAGTGCCGGGTTAAGCAACCGGGAAATGGAGATACGCTGGCGGCTGGTGTAGCAAGCCCCAGCGCCAACTCAATATAGCTTCAAACTGACCGCCTCAATTACCAGAATGGGACGAATTGCCAGCAAAGGCCGGGTCGGCGTTTTGCAGCGGCGGCAGCAGCGTTCGGGCAACGGTCAAGTACCGTTCCGCCGCTTCAATCTCGGCCAATGCGGCGCTGATTTCAGCAGGATTAACTAACCGGTCTCCTGGTTGGCTGCAAATTTGCCGGAAACGCCCCAACGCGGCATTGATGTTATCCCGCGCCGACAGCAGCGCTGCCGCCGTTGGGCGATAAATCGGCTCCCGGTCTAAATCCAGGGCGCTAAAGCTGGACTCACGCAGGGTAAAATCCTCCGGGATGTCATTACAGGTCGTGGTATACCCTTCATCCAATGAACGCCAGCGCCCGCCGATATCATCTAAAACGTCTCCAGCATGGCTGATTTCGCGGCGCAGTTGAATGAGTAAACGGCCATAGGGGTAAAGATAAGCCGCATCCGGCAGATTCCACCACTCACCCGGCACACCTACGGCCCAGGTTCCCGTCCAATAATAATGATTGTTGAACTTTAATTGCAGCATAAAGTAGCCATTATCCGGCGAACCCAGGCGGCCCGTCACTTCTACGCGCACCACGGGGTAGGGATAATCCGTTGGATAGGCCACTCTGGTGGCCGGATTCACGCCGCGCTCATAGATATACGACCCGGCCCCCAGATAAATAATTGGCCCCGCCTCGCGCGCGGTTGGCACGAGTTTGACGCCATCCAACGGCAGTTGCAGGATATTCCCCGTCCAGGTCAGCAGCCAGTACGCCACCCAGCCGTAAGTGACCCCATCCACCGTAAAATCCGTGCGCGCACCAGCGTCAAGTTCGCCTTCATACACAATCTGCAACCAGCGGCCATACAGCGTCCGGCCTGTCGCGCGATAAGTCGTGCCATAGGGCAGCACGGCCAACCGTTCCCAATTCTCTCCCGGCCCCGCGCGTAACACCGTATAATCCTGGGTGGTCACGTACACCGGCGCATAATCCGGTTGCGACTGCGCGGCCACCGGCCCCGCCAGTACCAGCGCCCCACTCAGGAGGATTAGCAATATCATTTGTTTCAGCATCATCGTTTCTCGCCTGTTTTAAGACCGAATTTTTGACGCGGTTGACGTTTTAAATCGGCTATGGCCTTCTGTACGGACACGATAGATCGTGTCCGTACAATATTGATTGTGAGTATGAAGGACAACCTTACGGCGTTGCCGTCGCGGTAGGGCTGGCCGTCGGCGTCGGCGAGGCCACGCGACCATCACCATAGCTGCCTGGTTCCTGCGCCCAGATGAGAATGTTCACCACACCGGTTGTCAGATCAACGACATCGCCCGTTTCCACGTTCAGAATCAGCGTATGCTGGCCCACCCCTGCTTTGGCTTCATCTTTGGGCAGCGGCGCTTGCACGGCCACATACAGGTTATCCGGCGACCAGGTGAAGGGGCCGTCGTACAGCCGCGCGCCGGTTTCCGGCAGGCAGTAAGTGCGGGTAAAACCCGTCTGGCTGTCCCACACGCCCACCGGCTGCGCCCGCGAAGCGGTGCGGTAGGCTCGGTAACGCCCATCATTTGACCACTGGCCCCCCCCCCGGCTCATTCCCCAAAAGCCGGTTGCTGGCCTCCGGGAAAGTCACTTGATAAGCATCGGTATAATAGCCATTCGGGAGCGGGAAGCGATAAAACAGCCGGTCACCGGAGGGCTGCCAGTAGAGGAGAATCTCGTTGTACTCGTGCTGCGCGAACAGGTGGTACTCGCCGGTCTCGGTCTGGTAGATGTAATACTTGTACCCGATGCCAATGCCCGTGTTATAGGTGGTGTAAGCCACCGCCCAGGGGCCGCCCGGCTGGCGGCTGATGAACTGCGCCGGAATTTCGTTAATGCTGATGCGCGGCACCCAGGGCTTGGGGTCGGGGTAAACGTTCATCACATCGCGGATAAAAGCGTTTTCATAATAGGAGCGGCTGCTGGGGGCGACAGTGACCGGAATCTCCGCTTCCCATTCGATGGTGTGATTGCCCGTCCACCACAATTCATAGGGTACGGGCGTAGCCGGGAACGGCGTCCGCAAATCCCACAGCACCCGCGAGTCGCTGTTGTCGGGGCGATCCACGTAGATGTAATCGTAACTTTCCACCAGCACCCAGGCATTATCCGGCGAGTACTGGCATTGAATACCCCGCCCACATTGGAGCAAATCCGGGTCTTCCCGGCGCACACCGGTTTCCGGCTCGATACTCCACAGCGTTTCCCCCATCACTTCGGCGTAGATTTTGCCAACCGCATCATAACTGGCCGGGGGATTATTGATCGAGGCCAGCTTTTCCGATGGACATAACTCCACCGATTCCATGTCCGCATACACTGGCTCGTCGGGACGCGGGAACAGGGTTTGTTTGGGAGTTGGCGTCAGCGTCGGACGCGGTGTGCCAATCGGATTATAGGTTGGCGACGGTGACGGCATGGCTTTAATGAGATTGGCCGCCGCCAGTTGCGCGGCAGCCGTCGCCGTGACGTGCGCCATAATCGAGTCGTAAGTAACCAGCAACCGGTAAATCACCAATTCCCCTGGCATACTGGACGCAGCCAACAAATCAGCGTTAGGACTGAGAATAACCGTGCCGAGTGAACGGTTTTCCGTCTTTT
The DNA here is from genome assembly GCA_036261085.1 of Phototrophicaceae bacterium. Lineage (GTDB taxonomy): Bacteria > Chloroflexota > Anaerolineae > Aggregatilineales > Phototrophicaceae > CFX2. Next base: position 4,667 of record DATALK010000688.1, read on the forward strand.
CAAACAGATCATAAAGCTGATCCAGCGGACGGCGTTCCACTACCGGTGCTTGATAATTGCCACTGGCGCGTTCGCCCGTGTCACCATTAATAAACAGCGTCATACCAAGCGAAGGGTCAAATTCCTGGTCAGGGCGAATGATACCAATCCCTTCACACAGCAGCACGGCTAACTGCTGGCGTTCCTCCGGGGTCGCGTCCGCTGTCATGGCGCGCCAGACATCACTATAAGCGTCGGCGTCACCGGGATACCGATCTTTTAAACACTGGGGCACCGCGCCAAACGGCACACCTGTCGCAGCAATAAACGTCGGTGAGGCCGTTGGCAGCAGGAGTTGTTCAACACCTGCCACTGTATCCGGGAGTTGGTCACAAATCGCCCGCGCGAGAAGATCAAGTTTATCGGGGCGCAAATTCAGCACCAGCCGCTCCCACAATTTCAGGAAGGCGGCGGTCTGGTCGGGATAGGCTTCGGCCACACAGGCGGGCAGACCATTCAGGGCGTAGTCCACAGCATAAATGCGTTCCGGTTGCTCGCTGATTAGTCCCTGGCCGTATACAAACGCGGTGTCATCATTTGACCAGCCATACTGGCGCTGGCTCGGCGGCGGCAAATCATCCCCGGCGATTAGCGACCTGAAACCGTCCTGATAGTGATAAATGGCAACCTGATTACCCGGCGTATACGGCCCATAGGGATTATCCGAATAGACGACCAGGAAGCGTGTCCAGGAGGGATTCACATAAACAGCGGCGATGGAACTGCCGGGAATCGCGGCAAACGGCACGTCGTAACGTTCACCGGTATTCATATCAATGACTTCCGCGCCCCCGCCGCCGCTGGTCGTATCATATTTTGACAGGTAGCGATAGCCATCCGACGAAGTCGAAATGATACTGCCCTTTAAATTAACCACGCCGCGCCGCAGCACTTCTCCAGTAGCGACACTCCATTCACGCCATTCGGTGTCCGCCAGTGTGATCACTTTCTGGCTATCACCGCTCCAGAAAAAGAGGTCAAAACTGCGGGAATAACGCAAATCTTCGGCGACCACCTGATTGGTATTGGGATCAAGCCGCTGGAAATCGCTGAGGAGAAATTCGCCGGACGGGTCAAAAGCCAGCACGCGGTTTTTAATGTCGCGCCGGTAGCCGCCAATCGCCCGTAACGCCGGGAGGAAACGGCGCACTTCCTGGC
>DATALK010000690.1:0-3144 GCA_036261085.1 Phototrophicaceae bacterium
GGCGTGGGTGTCGGCGCATCGCCAACCGGGAGCGTCAAATCACGCTGGGCCAGCGTGTTCTGCGTCAGCAGGTCAATGAGCCGCAGGCGGAACACCACCTGCGTGGCGGTACCACCCGGCGCAATCGGGGCCACCACCCCGTTGCCCGACGATGCCACCCAGGGATTGTCACGCGGCAGTTCCACGTTGACAATGTTGCCGTCGGCTAACACCTGCTCAAACACCAGATTAGCGGTGCTGGGGCGATTGGTGGTGGCCCAGGCGACAGGAATGCGGGCGGTCTTCGCGGCGAGCTGCGTGCGATCAACCAGGGTGGCCGTTGTGGTAAATGCGCTGATGGCTGGTTGGGCCTGCTGCTCCGGCGCGGCCAGCGCGGCCCACCCCGGTAACACAATAAAAACCAATAGGCACAGAATAAGGGCTTTTCTCATTCGGCAAACTCCTCTATGTTTGAGTTATGGATTTTTTGTGCCGGAGTTCCTGCACTCTATCCACGTAACTATTACCCTGATCTTATCACAAAATTTTAAGATCAGGGGTTTTCGAGAACTATTCAACCCATTTTGGGATGATTTAAACACGCTTAGTCCAGCTTGGCAAAAAATCTACCTCTATTAAACCCTAAAGTCCCATTTCTTTCGGGACGTTTGGCACACGATTAATCTACGGGATGGTTGTTTTTCTGTTGGTGAAAGAACCGATCCCACTCCTGTCGAAAATCCGGCGTGACCACATCGGCGGCGGTGGCTCCCAGCGCCAACGTCTGGTAGGGCGCGAGGTCTTCCAGGGCCTTCTGGACAAAATAAACCATCTCGGCGGCTTGCATGGCGGCGTTCATCCGGTGCCACATCCAGGATAGGCCGTATAAAGCCAGTGCCAGCAGGGTAATCAGCCCCAGCCGCCAGGGAACAAAAACCATAATGGACGTAATAAACGAAGGGATTAAAAATATATCCAGCACATAGCGGAGGTGCATTCGAGCGCGCAAATCCAGGCGTGTGCCGTCATCGCCAGCGGCGGAGAATTGGCCGATCAGCAGCGCGGCCACAGTGGTTCGCCCGCGCCGCCAGGGAATCTTGCTGTCACAGGTGAGGCGGAAGCCATCCGCGAACGGCTGCACATAATACCGGCGGCCTTCAGTGAACAGGTTACGGAGATGTAACCGCTGCTGACTGGGGCGGGCAGCAGTAGTTAACGCCTTCAGACATTCAACCGGCGCCGCCTGGACAATCAGTACGGATAGGGGATGGACGTACCAGAAGGTATCCAAAAGGCGCTGCCCAGGAGCCATAAATTAAGCCGCTCGATTCGCAATCACCACCACTCGTTCATGATAGACATTTTGCACGAAATCGTAATCGCCGCAAGTCACCAGCGTAATCTGCTCGTCCGGCGTGGGATATAACACGGTGAGATCGTTCGGTTCCACTGCGCGCACAACGCTGACCGTGTAACTTTGCTGGCGCGACCCCTGGCGGAGAAACAGGGTCTCCCCCACCGTCAGGTTCGTCAGGCTGGCAAAAATGCCGGGGCGACCATCGGCCATTTCCGCATGACCGGCCAGCACCAGATTACCGCGCGTGCCAAACGCTGCCGTTCCCTGCAAATGCCCGGCGTTGTTCCCCAGGCGGCTGACATCCCAACTGACGCCATTTAAAAAGACCTCCACCACGTTGGCCTGAATCCCGGCGCTGGGGATCAGAATCTTGAGCGGGTCTGGCTTGAACACGGTAGGGATGGCTAACGGCATGATGGTGGGCGTTAAAATCTGCGCGCCAGGCGCGGCTGCCGATGGCCCCACTGGCAACCGCATTCGTTCGACCAGGGTAAAAACGCCGCCTATAATCATTCCGAGAAAGAGGAGACTGACAAGGCTTTGCAGCGGGCGGCGTTCCCGCCGGGCATAGATGGGCAAGCGGCGTTGATACATCTCTTACTCAATCTGATAACTATGAGTGGGCGTGTATGGATGATTATATAAGATGTGCATCATTTTATTTCGTATTTTTCTGAACTTTAGATGAGTGTTCTATCACAAAATTTTGCAAATCCGTTTTATCTTGTCGCCGCTAAATAGCGGATTGCCCTGAAACCCTGGGAGCGTCGTGTGCTGTCTCGAATCGTTTTGCGCCTGGAACTGCGCCTGCTGGCAATCTTTACCGGAATTATTGTGCTCGTCTGGGGTCTGGGCCAGCTTTTGCCCCCCGCCCCGCTCTCTGCGCTGTCGCGTCCGGGATGGAACCGGACACCGGACATTTACGTGCTGGATATCTTCCGGGGCCTAGCGCTGAATTTGACCAAAAATGGCGCGTGGAATGAGGGCGGCGCGGTTGCTCCCGATGGCCGCCACCTGGCCTACACGTCTTTTATAGATGGCAACGCGGAAATCTATGTCCTGAACCTGACAACTGGAACCCAACAGCGGTTGACCGGCGACATGGCTTACGATGGCAGCGCGGCCTGGTCGCCGGATGGAAATTGGCTGGCCTTTGCTTCAGAGCGCGGCAGCAGCCTGGATCTGTATGTGATCGCGGCGGCAGGCGGCACGCCGCGCCAGGTCGCCAGCACGCCCGACGCCGATTCCGCGCCCGCCTGGTCGCCGGATAGCAAGCAGTTGGCCTTTGTCAAAAGTGAAAATTACGGCAGCGGTATTTATATCACCCGCACGGACGGCAGCGGTGAGCCGCGCCAGTTAACCGCCTACGCAGGCAACAACAGCGCGCCCACCTGGTCGCCGGATGGCAAGTGGGTCGCGTTTGTGTCGGATCAGACCGGACGTATGGATTTATATTTGCTACCTGTCGCCTGTTTGGAGACCCCCGACGGCTGTGCCAGCAGCAATCCGCGCCCGCTCACCCGCTTGGGCTATGATCGGTTAGATGCGCCCCGGTGGTCAGCCGATGGTCGCCTGTACTTTTGGGGACAAACCGGAGCAAAGCTGGAACTGTATGCCCTGGACGCGAACTGTGATCTCCAGCCGGGCGGGTGTGTGCCGCAACGATTAACCAACCTGGGCCGCTCCCTGATGCTGGGACACCAGCAGTTCGAGTGAGCGCATCCGCTTTATTCGTTTGCCCCTCAAACGCCAAAACACCCCGACTCCGGGAGGAATCAGGGTGTTTTTGTTGGGCCAGACATTTAAGT
>DATALK010000692.1:0-12472 GCA_036261085.1 Phototrophicaceae bacterium
ACCTTTGATCGTGCCGAGACCCGCCGTGGTTGGGGCTAAGGTGGGGGTGGCGGGTAGGGTCGCGGTGGCCGGGGTGGTGGGTGTTGGCGGTTCCGGCGTCCAGGTGGGCGGCTGGGTGGGGGTTGGTAGACTGCCGTTGCCGTTAATCTGGCCGTTAAAGACCGTAATTGGTACTTTGCTGCCGTTCAGGTCAGACCCCTGGGCAACACAGGTAATGGGACTGCTGCCCGCACTCTGAACATTGTAAGTTAAGCTAAAAGCGGTGACACTGCCGGAAATGGCTGGATTGGGCCGCAAGCGACTCGCAGCCACCAACCAGCTTCCGGTGGCGGCATTGTAGTTTTTGTTCACGAAAAAGCTGTTCGCCGCGTTAAAGCCCTCACCATCCACTTTTGTCACGCCGCTTAAGACCTGGGGATTGACGGTACACTGCACCGCCAGGCCATACAGGTTGACAGCATTGCCGAGTTGGAGGGAGACCGTCACCTGTTGGCCGACGGTGGCCGAGGCGGGAACCGGATTGACCTGAAGCGTTGTGCCGGTAACTACGGGTGTGGCCGTAGGTGGTAGGGTGGCTGGCGGGATAGTTGGTGGCACGGTGGTCACTGGCGGGGCTGTCGTCACGGTTGGCGGCGGGGGTGTGGTTGTTGGAGCGGAAGGCGCGCCGATGACAAACGTCCGCGTGACCCAATTGCTCCAATTGTTATCCATTGTTTGCGCGCGGGCACGCAGGGTATATGTGCCTGCCGGAGCCTGCGCGGTGTTGCCGCCCGCATTGCACGGCCCATTGCCGCCAAAAAAGCAGTAAGCCGCGGTGGTGTCGGAAGCACTTTGCAGGAGACCATTGGTGGGACTATAAATTTCAAAAGCAACGGCTTTGATGCCCGCTCCATTGTTTGTGCCGATACCGGGATTGTAAGCGGTAGCCTGGAAGCGCGTCTGTTCAACGTTGGTAATAACCGTGCCATCGGCCTGGGGGGCAATAATGGTTACAACCGCTCCTGCTGGTGCGCTGGTCGTTGGGGTGATTGTCGGCGGGTTGCTGGTTGGCAGCGTCGTTGGCGGGATGGTGGTGGCTACGGTTGTCGGCGGCGCGGCGGTTAGAACTAGTGTTGGCGGAAGGGCAGTTGGTGGTACTGTGGTGGGTCCAGGTTGCCCGGTAGCCAGGCGTACCGCCAGATCGTCCGTAAAGGCTGGTAGGTTGAGGCTGGCCTGACCATTGCTGACGGCGACAGCCTGAGTTGAGAGTACGCCTTTATCCGGTTTTACAATCTCGGCGGTGTAGCTACCATTGGATAGGGCCAGCCCGCTGAGCTGCGCGCTCTGGGCGTTGTAATTGACGTTCTGCTGGCCGACAGGGGACGACAGATAAACTAAGGCTTCCTGATTGGACGAGAGGACCATTTTGACACTGCCCGGCCCGGAATTGACAGTGCCGTTAAACCACAGATTAGGGTAATCCGCAACTTTGTTCCAGAACTGGCGCAGGAATGGCGCGTCGTTTTCAAATGGATTCCACCCATTGGGATTGTAGTTGTGTTCGTAGCCGGGTAGGTTCTGCCCAAACCCAACGTAAAAGGTATAGATGTCAAGCTGTTGGGCTTTCGCCATCGTAAATTTCCACAGGTACTTTCGCAGGTGGATACGTTGGTCGGGGGAACGGTAGCTGTATTTGACGGTGTTTTCGTCCCAGGTTTCTTGCGGAATATAAGGTTTTTTGTACTGCTTGCGCCAGTTGACGGCGTTTGAGACCGTATGCTCTTTCCCGTAAATCAGTAGGTCAAAGTAGGGGCGCGTGAAAATCCAATCGCGGGTGGCGGCGTCTAAGCCGCCGGTGTCCATGCCGAGAATGATGGGGCGGGTTGGCTCAAGCTGCTGCCACCGGATGCGCACGGTGTTCGCCATATCTTCGATCCAGGGGCGCGTTTTGTTCCAATCCGTGTAGTGCTCATATAACTCGTGAATCAAATCGAAGTAGACGTTATCGAGATCGTGGGTGGTTTCGATCATCTTGCGATACCAGGCGCGTTGGGCTTCGACCAGTTGAGTATTGCCGTTGGCGACAGAATGATAGATGGTCAGGCGGTTACTGAGCGCGCCACCCAATGAATCGGTGAAAGGGTTGACGTTGTTCGCGGGGTTAAAGAAATGACCGGGCCAATCAATCGAATTGTCGCGCAACTGCCAACCGTTCCACAGCAGCAGGTGGACAATAATGCCTTTGGATTGCAGGTATTCTAATTGCTGACGGAAGCGCGTCCACCAGGCGGCATTAAACCGGGTTAAGTCAAACTGGCGGCTGCCGGGGCTGGTTTCTTCATAGGGGAACAACACATTACTGACTGAGCCGCCATTGATCTTGGCCGAATCTTCGATATGCCGCCAGCTTAGGGGGGGGGTAGGCCCGCACATGATTCATGCCGTGCGCGGCGGCCCAATCCGCCCACTGCCGGTAATTATAGGCGTCGTCGGCGTCGTAAAAAATCTTGTCCGATTGTCCGCCGAAGGATAACAGCGGTTTACCATTGTGGGTGAAGTAGGCGCGGTCTGTACCAGCCAGTGCAATTTGTAAACCCCGGGGGGTGGCTTGGGCCAGCGTGGCGGTGGGGGACTGGACTCCGAAACCGAACAGCAGTACCAGCCCCAAAGCGAAATAGAACCAGAGTCGTTTTGGTTGTAAGTGTGGTCGTTTTATCATGGTTTTGCACTCCTTCCCATTGCAGCGGCGCGGATCATCAAGATCGTTGCCGTACAACTCCTGACGAGAAGTGTTGTGAAACCTCATTCCATTTAACGTCACTACGAGGGTTTACTTTCTTCACAACAATTGCGCTTATTGTAAAGGAAAGAGTCGGAAACAAGAATTAATTTCAAAGTTAGAAAATTATTACCTGTTTCGGTTTTTAATTATTTTAGGTAACGTGTATTAGCGCTATTGGGCGAAAGCGTCTGATTTTCTGGGGAATTAAGCGGTAGCATAATGAGGCGCTTGTTGAATATACTAATGCCCGTCAGAAAAACGGGCATTAGTACTTAGTAGGGAAAGTGGGAGAAATGTACCAGCCGATCAGGACATGATTTCTTTGTAAAGAGCCTGGGTTTCAGCCAGCGGCTGGCGTCCCTCTTTTTTCAAATCTTCAGTCAGACGTTGGTAATGGGCGGCGGCTTCGCTGCGGCGGCCCAGGCGCATATAAAGCTGCATCACGTCCCGATGGAGGCTTTCCCGGCTGCTGTCTTCGGCCAGCGCGCGCTGGAAGAGGCCGAGCGCTTGTTCAGGGCGATCTTCGTTCAGGCGGACATACGCCATTTCAGCCAGGGCTTCGAGATAGCCCGACTGGAAATCGCGGCGGCGATCCACAATCCAGCGATCTGTATGGCCTTGCAGGAACGGCCCCCGATACATATCAATGGCCTGCTGCCAGGCGGCGATCCGGTTAGGATTGGTATCGTTGCGGCCTTCCATTAACGCCTCAACAAAATCCATGACATCATACTGGACGGCCAGATCAGGATTGACCCGGTAGTAGCCGCCATCATGCACCAGCACATCCATATCCAGCGCTTTGTGCAGGCGGCGTTTGGTCACATGGAAGACGTTGACGGCCTGATCGGTGTCGAGTTCCGGCCAGAACGCCTGACAGATTTCGGAACGGGTGATGATCGGGCGATCCAGCGCGAAGAAAAACAGCAGGCGCGGTAGATGGCCTTCCCAGGTGTCAATCGGCTGGCCGTTCATCAGCACATACCCCGGCCCCAAAGCATAGACTTCCAGCTTGTTTTTGCCTTCGGTTTCGATTTCGTAGAAATCCCGCCGAATTAACCGGCTGTCTTCCAACAGCACGGCCTGTTTCTGGGCGATGAGGGACACCCAGGGCAGGCGCGGCAAGGTGCGGCTGTTCAGAACCAGGCGGCAGTTTTCCGGTAGTTTGCCAACCAGTTTTTCAATAAACATCTGCACATCATCGGCGCTGTCGCTGCGATCATACTCATCCAGAATCAGGTAATATGGCTGGTCGCTGATTTCCGCCAAATCCCGCGCAAAGGTGTCCAGCAAAACTTCCGTGTTCCCGTAGGCTTCCTGGGGTAAGATATTGGTATGGCGGCCAAAGGTGGGGTGTTGATTTGCCAGATCATGCGTGATGCCGGTAAGGAAGGATTGAAGGTTGATATCATCCTGGCCCATGGCGTAATAAAATACTTTTAGGTCAGGCGTGTTGATGAGTTTGGCGACCAGCACAGACCGATAGCGGCTGCGCGGGTGCAGCAATATGACCTTAGCCTGGAGCGCCTGATCTTGAAAAGCCTGAAACGATTCGTCTATTAAGTTGTGTAATTGCATGAGTCAAACTATCCCCGCTATTCCTAGGAGTTATACACTGCTTCAATGATTATAGCACATCAATAATAATATTTGCTAATGTACCGGTATTTTCGGGTTACAAAACTCATTTTTGTATTATTCTGAACTTGTGTCAGGTGAGGAGTGCTACGATGCGGCGTCCGGGACGACCTTTAGGGGTATCATTGGCGATTGTTGCCAGCCTATTTTTGTTCACCTTACTGCCGCTGTTGCAGGTCGGGATGATTCTGGTGCTGCGACAGCGTTTCGTGAATCTTGATTTTGCCGGTGAAGGGGAGCAGCCGATTTTCAGCGGGGCGGATGTGGTGGGTGGCGTGCCGATGGGCCAAATTGTGTTTCAAGGTGCTCTCAGTCTGGCCTTTCTGGTGATCGCGGTGCTGGCCTGGCGGGGGAAACCCGGGCGAATCCGGTTGATTTTTGTGGTGGGCGTGGTGCTGCTGACGGCCATCCGGTTTGTGACCGTCGTGATCCAGCGTTTTAGTGAGCAGAATTTACAATTGGGGATCAGTTCGGCGGACAGCATTTTTCAATCGCTGGCTTTGGGCCAGTTAGCCGCCGAACTGCTGGTGACCTTGTACGTGATGTGGTACATGAATCGCGGCCCGGCGCGCGCCTTTTACCGGGGCTACTATCTCGCCGCGCCACCAGAGACCGCGACCTCTGATCCGGTGGGATGAAGTGCCGGTAAATGAATACAGCCGAAGCGTAGGGGCAGCCCGATGTGGCTGCCCAGGACGTGCCCTATGAAACATCCCCGCGAAATTTTGAGCAGTGAGTTATTCGCCGCGTTCGGCTAGTTCCAGTTGTACCAGTTCGCGCCGGAGCGTTTTTCCGACCAGCGTTTTGGGTAGTTCGGGAATAAAAGCGTACCGGCGCGGTACTTCGTAGGCCGCCAGATACGTTGCGCAGTGGTCAATGAGTTCCTGCTCGGTGGCGGTCTGACCGGGGCGCAGCACCACCCAGGCTTTGAGGGCTTCCTCCCCAAGTTTGGTTGGATGCGGAATCGCGGCCACGCCGACATCCAACACGGCGGGATGGTTTTTTAAGACTTTCTCTACGTTGTTCGGGTAGACGTTAAACCCGCCAATGACGGCCATGTCTTTTTTCCGGTCAACCAGGTAGAAGTAACCGTCTTCATCCATGTAACCGATGTCGCCGGTGTATAACCAGCGCTGGCCGTTTTCCTCGCGCAGCGCATTCGCGGTTTCAGTGGGCATTCCATAGTAACCGGTCATCACCTGCGGGCCAGCGATCACAATTTCGCCAATCGCACCAACCGGTACATCGGTAATGCCATCGTCCAGGCTGATAATCCGCATGTCCATATCGGGCAGGGGCATCCCCACCGAGCCGTCTTTATTGGCATTGGTCATGGGATTATTATGCGATCCGGCACAGGTTTCACTCATGCCGTAGGCTTCGTTGAGCCGCCGTCCACCCAGGGCCTCAAAGGCGTGTTTGGTAGCGGGGAGCAGGGGGGCCGCGCCGCTGCACGCCAGGCGGAATGATTTCAGCGAGACTTTACCGGACTTGATGTCGGGGTGATTGAGAACGGCGTTAAACAACGTTGGCACGCCCAGGAAGACGCTGGGTTGGTAGTGCGCGATGGCTCCCACAAGGTCATTCACATCGCGCGGGTTGGCGATTAAAAGAACACACGCCCCCGTTGCTACCGATTGGTTGAGCATCACGATCAACCCGTAAACGTGAAACAGCGGCAGCGCGCCCAGGTACAGCAGTTCGTGACGTTTGAGATCGGCAAACGCGCCGGTGCTTTCGGCAGTCCAGGCCAGCGTTTGGATGAGATTGGAAACCAGCGCGCGGTGGGAGAGCATGGCCGCTTTGGCGATACCCGTTGTGCCACCCGTATATTGAAACAGGCCGATGTCGTCCGGCAAAATCTGGACATTCGGTTTTTGTCCAGCGTACCGGCGCAGCACATCCTGAAACCAGTAATCGCCAGCGGCTAACTGGTTCACACGATGGCCATCTTTTTTTTCTTTTGCCAGCGTAAACAGTATTTTTGCCAGCGGCGGCAGATATTCTTTAATATTGGTAACAATGACGGTCTTGACCTGAGTGCTGGGCTGAATTTGTTTAACCAGATCGTAATACAGACTGAGCGTGACCACAAAAGTCGCGCCCGAGTCGTTGATCTGGTGGCGCATTTTCTCGGCGGGGTAAGTGGGGTTGGTGGCGGCGACGACCCCGCCCGCTTTTAAGACGGCAAAATAGGCAATCGGAAAAGCGACACAGTTGGGCAGAATCAGCGCGACGCGCTCGCCTTTTTGGAGGCCCATCTGAACGAAGCCAGCGGCCAGCGCGTCCGACAGGTGTTCGAGTTCGGCGTAGGTGATAGTAGCGGTTTGCCAGCCCAGGCCGGGTAGTTTGGCGGGGGTCATGAGGGCGATGCGGTGGGGTGAGGTTTGGGCGGTTTGGCGCAGAAAGTCGTGTAAGCCGTGTTCAGGATAAGGTTTTAAGGTGGCCGGGACACCCGGATCATAATTTTTTACCCAGGGACGCTCCGCATAGGTGGTCATGGCTGCATCGCCTCAATCGAAATTTGTTTTCAATAGAGGCATTATAGAGGATAGTTGGGTAAATAAAACCGGGAATTAGTGAAGTGTGGGGCGAAAGGGAGATTTTCGCCCCAGTGGCTTGATGGCTGGAACTGATCTATCGGACGAGATTTGCTACCGTACTGTTTCCTGTTCGGACAGTTCCATCTGGATGAGTTCCCGGCGCAAGGTTTTGCCCACCGCTGTCTTGGGCAGTTCCGGGATGAAAACAATGCGGGTGGGGACTTCGTAACGCGCCAGGAATTTCTCGCAGTGGGCGATCAGCTCCTGTTCCGTGACCGCTGCGCCTGGACGCTGGACGATCCAGGCTTTGAGCGCTTCCTGACCCGGTTTGTCGGGATGGGGAATGGCCGCCACGCCGACTTCCAGCACCGCTGGGTGGTCAGCCAGGATTTTTTCGATGGCGTTGGGATAGACATTAAAGCCGCCGATGAGTGCCATATCCTTTTTCCGGTCAACGATGTAAAAGTAGCCATCGTTGTCCATCAGGGCAATATCCCCGGTATATAACCAGCGTTTGCCGCCCAGTTCGCGGATGACATTGGCGGTTTCGGTGGGCATTCCATGATAACCGACCATCAACTGCGGCCCGGTCATAATCAGTTCCCCGATGTCGCCAACTGGCACAGGTGTTACGCCGTCGTCCAGGCTCACAATGCGGCATTCCATATCCGGCAGGGGCAGGCCGATGGAACCGGTGCGATTTTCGCCCTGGAGCGGGTTACAATGGCTGGCGGTGGGCGCTTCGCTCATGCCAAAACCTTCTATCAGCACGCCGCCGCTGAGACGTTCAAATTCCTGTTTGATGGCCGGGGGTAGGGGGGCGGAGCCGCTGATACAGGCACGAATGGAGCGCAGGTCAACTTTACCGGCACGCACGTCGGCATTGTTGTTAATGGCGTTATACAGGGCCGGAACGCCCATAAAGATTGTTGGCTTAAAGGTGTTGATGGTATCCAGCAGATCGGGAAAGTCGCGGGCGTTGGGTACCAGGACAATACGTGCGCCGAGGCCGATGGCAAAGTTTAAGACTGCGACCATGCCAAACGAGTGAAACAGGGGGGATCGCGCCCAGGAAAACCTGTTCTTTGGCGTCCGCCGGGGTTGCTTTCCCAAATAGCCAGGCTCGCATTTGCAGCGTATTGGCGACCAGCGCTTTGTGGGTTGCCATCGCCGCTTTGGAAACGCCGGTTGTGCCGCCGGTATATTGGAAAATAGCCAGATCGGTGGGGCTGACCTGCCGGTTAACCGCTTGAACGGCGGATTGGGTCAGCAGGTCTTGCAGCCAGTAATCGCCAGCGCCCAGGTTTTCAACCCGGTGGCCGCCTTTTTTCTCTTTCGCCAGTGTAAATAGTAATTTCGCCAGTGGGGGCAGATATTCTTTGACGTTGGTTACAATGACTGTTTTAACTTTAGTTCGCGGCTGAATCGCTTTAATCATCCCATAAAAGAGACTCATGGTGATAACAATGGGCGCATCACAATCGTTGATCTGAAAGGCCGCTTTTTCCGCCGGGTAGGTGGGGTTGACCGCCGCCACGACGCCGCCCGCTTTTAAGATACCGTAGTAGCTGATGACAAAAGCGGCCACATTGGGCATGACCAGCGCGACCCGATCACCGGTTTTCAGGCCGAGGTTGATAAGCGCGGCGGCCAGACTGGTGGAGAGCCGGTCAAGCTCGGCGTAGGTCAGCGTGCTGGCCTGACGGCCTACCACCGGGAGATGGGCGCTGCTCACCAGGGCAGGGCTGTCGGGGGCTTTACGGGCGGCTTCCTCTAAAAAACTCTGAACGGTGATGTCGGGATAAGGGGCTAATGAGGGTGGAACATTGGGGTCATAACGTTGTGTCCAGGGGTGTTCATCATACTCAACCATTACATTTAAACCTCTAAAAACCAAATCCACATTTAATTAACAGTATAACCAGCCGAACACCCCTGTCAAAATATATCATCTGCTTCTTATGTTCCGGCCCACCCGCGCCAGGTATCCGGGATTTTGGTGACTTGCCCGTCGTGGGTAATACAAACGTGGCGGGTTTGGCCGGTGATGAGCAGGTCGCCGGTATCGGCGTGAACGATTTCGTACTCGAAGGTCAGCGCGCGGCTTTTCATCTCACCTAACCAGCAGCGCACGGTGATGCGGTCAGCATAGCGGGCCGGTTTGATGTAGCGGACGTTCACTTCCGATACCGCCAGGAAACGGCCACTGCGTTCAAAACTGGCGTAATCATGGCCGCGTTCGCGGGAATAATGGCTGCGGCCTTCCTCAAAATAGACGAGATAATTGGAGTGGTGAACAATTCCCATCGCGTCGGTTTCGGCATAACGGACATAAAAGGTGGTTTCGGCCATATAACGCTCGTTTGGTGCAGGCAATCTTGTCCTCCGCTGGTTTTAACTTTTCGATGATTGAGCTTTTGACTGCGGGTGATTATACCGCTCTCGCAGTTTTTGAAACTCCTGCTGAAGCTGGTCGAGTTCTTCGTCAGACATTTCTTCCAGGTCAACCAGACTGGTACGTGCGTCTTTGAGGCCGCGCAGCAGTTCATCAAGTTTCAAGTGAATGGCGCGGGCATCCCGGTTCTGCGTGTTTTGAATCAGGAACACCATCAAAAAGGTGACGATCGTGGTGCTGGTATTGATGACAAGCTGCCAGGTATCCGAGAAGCCAAAAATCGGGCCGGTGATGGCCCAGACCAGGATAATCGTTATGGCGAGCATAAATGACCAGGGACTACCAACCACCTGGGAAATCTGATGGGCAAATTTACGGAAGCGCTCGTTCATGATGGGCCTCGTTTTCTAAATTCGGCGGTCTAAACTCCTTATCTTAGAGCGAGTCAGTTAGAGCGATGTTGGCGGCGCTGAGGTTGCTTACCAGTTTTTTAATGGGCGTTGAACGGTATGTTATAATAAGCTGTATGGTGGACAAAAATGTTCAGTGCTTTTGGGAGACCTGCAAGTATGGATATTAATCAGGCCGCGCGAATGATTGAATGGTTAGACGAAGAGCGGCGGCGCGATAAGGCGACGATTGCAACATTGGAGGAACGGCTGGCCCAACAGCAAGAGACGATGGGCGCACTCTCAAAGCGGCTGAACAGCCTGGAGTCCGACCAGACGGTGATGCGCAGTCAATTCACACCCAGTGGCCGGGAAGCGGATATGATGGATCAAGTCCGCAAGGAAATGCAGCAGACATTGGAGAAGGTCGAAGCCAAGCGGCTGACGGCTGAACGGGAAGCGGAACGCCGGGTCGAACTTGCCCGTGAGAATTTGCAGCGCTCCCTGCGGGAGCAGGTGGAACGCCTGGATAAGCTGGAACGCCAGGCCAGCGAGCTGCCCGCGCACCATGTCGAGCGAGAGCGCGTGTCTGACGCGGTAGCCACCTTGCAGCAGCGCGTGGATGATCTGTATAAGAAAATTGAAGAGCCGGATCGCCGCCTGGTTTTTCTGGAAGAACAGCGCCGCCAGGACGCGCGCCGCATCTCCGAAACGCAGTCGGAGATGCCGGAAATTCAAAAACAGATTGACAGCATTCGCCCCAAATTACAACTGCTGGAAGAACTGGCTCTGCGGACAGAACGCAAAGTGCAGGAAGTCCAGGGCGCGGAACGGGATCGGCGCGATCAAATTCAGCAGTTTATTGACCAGCAAACCCTCCTGTTGCAGCAGCGTGACCAGCAGGTAGCCGAGTTGATGAAACGTTTTGGCGAACAAGACAGCGTGATGCAGCGCAACCTGGAACGCTTTGAAGTGTGGGCGGAAGCCTACCGTAACATGAAAAAGATTATTGACGATTTCGAGCGCATTGGTGATCGCTTGGAGCGCCGCATTAATGAAGTGGCTGAGATGCAGCGTCTCAGCGAAGAACGGTTCCGGCAAGAGTGGAACGACTGGACTTCGGACGATCAGAAGCGCTGGAAACAGTTTACGCTGTCGAACGATGAAGTGTGGCGCGGGCACGACAAAGAATTTGACCGGTTTGTGCAGCGCATCGCCGAAATGGAAGCCATGTTTGCGCCCATTCAGGACAGCCTGAATCGGTTGTGGAATCTGGCGCGCGAACAGGCGCAGTTGTACCGCGAACGCTATCAGGCACTCCTGTTGGAATATGATACTGGCACGAAGACGCCCACGCCGAAACTCAACGGGCCGACAGGCAACGGTGGTAACGGCGGCCCGAACGGTTCATAGCCCCGATGCGTGTTATTGGGACGGCAGGGCATGTGGATCATGGTAAATCCACGCTGGTGCGGGCGCTGACCGGCATTGACCCGGATCGGTTGGCGGAAGAAAAAGCCCGCGAGATGACCATTGATCTGGGCTTCGCATGGTTAAAATTGCCCAATGGCGAAACTGTTGGCATTGTGGATGTTCCCGGCCACCGGGATTTTATCGAGAATATGCTGGCGGGGGTGGGGGGCATTGATGCCGCGCTGTTGGTGATCGCCGCTGATGAAGGGGTGATGCCACAAACGCGCGAACATCTGGCGATTCTTGACCTGCTGGGGATTCAGCATGGCCTGGTGGTGCTGTCCAAAACCGACATGGTAGATGACCCCGAATGGCTGGATTTAATCGAACGGGATGTGCGGGACGTGCTGGCGGAAACCAGTCTGGCGAATGCGCCAGTAGTGCGCGTTTCCGCGCGGACAAAAGCTGGCCTGCCGGAACTGGTCGAACAGTTAACGCGGCTGCTGGCCGAAATGCCGCCGCGCGCGGATTACGGCGTGCCGCGGCTGCCGATTGACCGCATTTTTACGGTCAGCGGCTTTGGCACAGTTCTTACGGGGACGCTGCTGGGTGGCGCCTTACGGGTTGGCGACGAAGTTGAAATCCAACCGGCGGGTTTGGGCGGGCGTAGTCGCGGTGTGCAGAGTTACAAACAGACGGTGACAATGGCAGAACCCGGCAGTCGGGTGGCCGTGAACGTTTCCGGGCTGGAAAAACGGGCGGTAACACGCGGTAATGTGCTGACTTTTCCCGGCCAGTTGCAGCCGACACTGTTGGTAGATGTGCGGTTTCGCCACCTTAAAGATGCGGGCCGATCCTTGAAACATAATGCGGAAGTGAAATTTTTTGCCGGGGCCGCCGAAGCGCTGGGGCGTGTGCGCTTGCTCGACTGTGAAGAACTGCCGCCGGGTGAAGAAGGCTGGTTACAAATCCGGTTGGAAATGCCGCTGGCGCTGGCGCAGGGAGATCGGTTTATCCTGCGCTATCCGTCGCCGTCCCAAACGATTGGCGGCGGCGTGGTCGTGAACCCCCAGCCGGGGCGGCGTTGGAAACGGTTTCAAGCCGATGTGCTTGAACAATTGGTGACGCAGATGATAGGGACACCAGAGGAACGGGTTGTCCAGGCGGCGCGGTTGCCGGAAAAACCCGCTAACTTGCAGAAGCAGTTGGGCTACAGCGCGGCGGATTTTGAGGCGGCGCTGCGGGATGGGCTGGCGCAAGGCTGGCTTGTGGAACTGCCGAACGGTGAGTTGCTTGCGCGTAACAGTTGGGAAATTTTAACCATGCGAAGCCC